>DATDNS010000369.1:0-3247 GCA_036518155.1 Bacteroidota bacterium | reverse complement strand
GTCCGCTCTCGTGACATTGCGTGCAGTTCGAAATGCCTTCAAGGGCCTGATGTGCCTTGGAGAGTTCTCCGGGAGAGATTTGCGCGGGCAGCGTTCGGGGAATGCACAACGCGAGCGCTATGAGAAGTACGCTGAAACCTTTAGACATCATTGTTCAAAAAATCCAATGATAACCGAGCCAGACAGCAACGCCGATGTGAACTGCGAGGGTAACGAACATCATGATAGAGAAGGGAAGATGGATTGCATGCCAGTAATAAAACAATTTTTCGGCTTGTAGCAAGATGACGGATCGCTGAATTAACGATGCCCGCGCCGAAGCAGCTTTGTAGAGGTTCTTTGCCACACTGCGTGAAAGTCCGGTCTCCGCAAGCATGGCCCGAATCGAGCGTTTGAGTTGATGCTTTGCCCTGACCATCGTGAAATAGGTGGCGATTGTCTCACCGAACGATTCCGGCCGTCGGATCCCGGAGAAATTTTTGTCGACGCTTCGCAGTATGGTCGTGCCGATCTCTGATTCCCGCAGGACGGCACCAAGCCTGTCGAATTCCTGGTTGATTTGGCCGGAATTCAGTTCACTCCCTTTGAGGTTACGCGGAATCAGGACATAGAGAAATCTCCCGACAATTCCGCTCGCAGCGACTGAAAGCATTGTCCACAAACTGATGGCCGCGATCCCCCCCGCCTTGAAGGTTGTGTGATAGACGACCAGGACGGGTCCGACCAGGCAAAGGAAGATGTGGAATTCCAGCCAAGAAGAAAGTTTACCCAGTTCCCAAAGCGCGCGGATTCTTTTGCGACTCGAGTAGGTCATTACCCCTACCGTAATCATCGTCGCACCGACGATCCCGAGCCCATGGCTGTAGGTTCCCGACGGACTCATCGATGAATAGTCGGGTCGAAACGGCCGATCGACAAGAGGGGTCAGATAGTATTCAAATCCACTCAGTCCCACAGCGATGACAGCGGTCAGTCCGACCACAACCAGAAAAATGATAAAAACCCGGTGGGCCATAGGTCCGATGCAAAAAGGTTAAACGGTGACACGTTGAGGATGAAATGTACGCAAAATCCGGTCCAATTCTCGTCCGTCGGGTTGTCAATGATTCAAGATTGGTTCCGCTGCCAACGTTGCCTTTTCTGCACGTTTTTGAGGATTCGATCCGCGAGTTGGCCTAAAGGCAAGATCTCGCCCATTTCTTTCGAAAGCACCCTTAGTTGGACTCAGGTCAAGTGATACTTTAGAAAGAGTGTGTAAGATAATCAAACATTGCAACTCTTTGTCGTTTTGTTTAATTTGCCTTGGTCTACCGCCCGGAATACCTATGAAACACACTGGGATCAAGAAACTCTATTATTCCATAAGTGAAGTAAGTAAGATCACGGGCCTCGAACAATATGTTCTCCGTTACTGGGAGACCGAGTTTGAGCTGCTGACCCCTGCCAAGAATCGCGCCGGCAACCGGATCTACACCAACAAAGACATCAAGATGATTCTTTACATCAAGCAGTTGCTGCGTGATGAAAAGTATACCATCGAAGGGGCGAAGAAAGTCCTCGAAAGCTATGTTCCTGAACCAGACTCAGGCGAGCAGTTGGAGCTTATCAACGTTCCTCCAAAAAAGAAAATCCAGGATGAAGACATCAAGGCGGAATTGGCGGAAGTGAAACAATTTCTTGAAGACCTCCTGCAGAAGATAAAATAGCGGCTGCGTTTCTCCCGATGAAGTTCGGATCCGGTCGTGTTCACCAGCGTTGTTCAAACACCCTCCCTTTTCTTCCAGCAATCCGCAGCACACTTCGTATAATGAAGTAGGCTCGCCGATGGCAACGACGCTCCTCAATGAGTACGCGAAGCCGACGAAGCAGCACTTCCAGATTCTGTTCATGAGCTGGGCAGGATGGGTGTTCGATTTCTACGACCTGATCCTCTTCACGTTCCTCCTCATTCCAATCGGCAAAGAGCTTCAGCTCTCCAACATCCAGCTTTCTTACGTTCTGGGCGCTTCCCTTGCAACAACGGCAATCGGCGGCGTCATCTTCGGAATTCTTTCCGACCGTTTCGGGCGAAGGAGCGTTCTACAGTGGACCATCCTGACGTACAGCGTCGGCACATTTTTCAGCGGCTTCGCTTCGAACATCGCATGGCTTCTTTTCTTCCGGGTTATTACCGGACTCGGGGTCGGCGGCGAGTGGGCGACCGGTCAGACCTATATCGGAGAGACGTTTCCCTCCAGAGTTCGGGGACGTTACGGAGCATTCATGCAGACGGGCGCGCCCTTCGGGATTGTGCTCGCGTCGTTGGTCGGCGGGTTTGTTGAGCCGGTGATCGGATGGAAGTCGTGCTTCTTCATTTCGGTGATCCCTGCTCTCCTGGTCGTTTACATACGAAAGAAACTTCCGGAATCGGATATCTGGCTGGAACGAAAGAGGCTCGAAGCTCAGGACCTGACAAAAAGCCAATTTCCGGCGATGGAAGGGGTAAAGAAATTTCTTCTCCTCTTCTCCGGGTCATACAGGTCTCTTTTCACAAAGTCGCTCATTCTTGCCGTGTTTGACATGTCTGCGTATTGGTTCACATACTCGTGGCTTCCGGGTTATCTCCATCAACAGCGGCAATTCTCCCTCGTAAAATCCGCAGCCTGGATGCTGGTGACACAGCTTGGCGGCGTGCTCGGCTATCTCTCGTTCGGTTTCGGCGCCGACAAATTCGGCAGACGACCTGCATACTCTGTCTACTCGTTCGTTATGGCTGCCGGCCTGATCATGATTACGTTGCTGTGGGATGCCATCATGGTCTATCCGTCGATCCTTCTCAGCTGCATGTTTCTTGTCGGATTCGGCACGGGGATGTTCAGCGGTTATGGCCCGTTGTTTGCCGAGCTGTTTCCAACCGATATACGGAACACGGCTATGGGTTCGGCGTTCAATCTCGCCCGCGGAGTTCAATTCTTCACGCCTGTCATTATCGCCGCAATCGCCGAAAAGTATGCGCTGAGTGCGGGAATATCGCTTGCCGCCCTCTTTGCGCTTCTCACCGGCATCTGGATCTGGACTTTCCCCGAGACCAGGGGCCGGAAAATAACTGCGTGAATCCATTTTTTGGAATTTCTTACGGTAACTCCTGACTGCAGTATCGCTCCATTCCCCGCCGATGGTCCTTCCTCGCCTTCTTCCTCCTCACGTCCGTCATTGCCGTAAAAAAATGGAAACGAAAACTGTTGCGAATGATGGCGCCGACTGCTAC
>DATDNS010000368.1:0-6636 GCA_036518155.1 Bacteroidota bacterium | reverse complement strand
TCGAGCTTTTCAACATTCCTTCTTTTTTGCTCAAGGTTGGTGTTCGTCAGTTCCAGACCGACCGAAACACCCGAGGGAATGGATGCGGATGGTTTGATTCGGCCGGAAGTAAACTTCGGCCTGGAGGCCGGCGGATCATTCCAGGCGACAAGGACATCGTAGCCCCGTTGCGCGCAGAGTTCTGCGTATTCTTCAACCATCGGAGACTCGCCGACGATATAGACTTTTGACGCGACCGTTCCCGGAGATTTTTTCTTTTCTTTGGTTTTCTGCGGCATCGATCAATAAATGTATGCTGAGAGCAGTGGATGGAACAGGCTAATCTTAGATTTTGTCGTCGTACTTGTAGAATCCCCGTCGGGATTTTTTTCCAAGGAGCCCCGACTCCACCATTTTTTTCTGAATCGGATGCGGTCTGTAACGGGATTCACCAAAGTATTGGTCGTACATGGATTGAGTGACTGAAAAATTGACGTCGATTCCGATGAGATCCATCAGTTCGAACGGTCCCATCGCAAACCCGCCAATCGTCCTTGCTATCCTGTCAATCTGTTCGATGGAAGCGACGTTCTCTCCAAGCAATCGGAGGGCTTCGCCATAGTACGGGCGCGCTATTCTGTTCACGATGAATCCCGGTGTGTCCTTCACGACGACAGGTGTCTTATCGATATGCCCGGCGAATTCGACGGCAGACCTGAGAGTTTCTTCGCTCGTATTCTGCCCACGCACCACTTCAACGAGTTTCATAAGGTGAGGGGGATTGAAGAAATGCAGTCCGATGACTCGTTCGGGTCTTGCGGTACCGGAGGCGATTGCACTCACGGAAAGCGAGGATGTGTTGGTCGCCAGCGTTGCTGTCGGCTTGCAGTTCTGCTCAAGGTGCTTGAAAAGGTCCTTCTTAACCCGTACGTCTTCGATCACGGCCTCTATAATAAGGTCGCAATGACCGAGATCGGCAATGCTGGACCTGAGCCGGATTCGTTCCATCGTTTCCGTGAGTCGTTCGGGAGTGATTTTCCCCTTCTGCACCCCTCTCTTAAGCTCAGCCCGCACCCGCTCGATCCCCTGCCTGAGGAGGACATCGTTGACGTCGTAAATGGCGACATCGATTTTCGAAAGGGCGATGACCTGTGCGATGCCGGAGCCCATTGTGCCTGCGCCTACGATGCCGACGTTCTTAAACATGTTGTTGTTTGGGTTGGAATGTCGTGGATGATACGATCGTGCAAAACATACTCAAAATGCCACGAAAAAACAACCGAAGGAAAACAACTTTGAAAAAGGAAAAAGGGGTGGCGACGCTATTTTCCTTTGAACTGCGCAGGACGTTTTTCGAGGAAGGCCTTGATCCCTTCTTTGTGATCGGCAGTGAGTGATGCGATTTCCTGAATTGCCGCTTCGTAGTCAAGGAGTGAATCAAGATCTGAAGTCAGTGCCTTGTTCAACGTTCGTTTGATAAGCCCGATTGCTTTCGTGGGGGCTTTTGCAAGTTTTTGAGCAACTTCCATCGTTGTCTTTTCAAGTTCTGCGGGGGGCACAATCCTGTTCGCCAAGCCCACCCGTTCCGCTTCGGCAGCGCTGATGTCCTCACCGAGCGCCGCATATTCAAACGCTTTTGCAGTGCCCACAAGACGCGGGAGAAACCAGTGAGAACCGGAATCCGGCACAAGTCCGATGCGAATGAAAACCTCGATGAGTTTTGCGTCGTGAGCCATGATTCTCATGTCGCACGCCAGGGCTATGCTGAGCCCGGCACCCGCCGCTACGCCGTTGATCATGGCGATGATCGGCTTTTCCATCGTCCGCATCCTGCGGATCATGGGATTGTAGCTTTTCTCGAGCGACTCTTTGAGTGATCGTCGGGTTGGTTTGTCGGAATGTTCTTTGAGGTCCTGTCCCGAACAAAATGCTTTTGTACCGGCTCCCCGGATGACGATACTGCGAACCGAAGGATCTTTCTCTGCCTCTTTTAGTGCGTCGTTCAATTCCTTCTTCATCTGCTCATTCAGCGCGTTGTAGACTTCCGGCCGGTTTAGCGTAATCGTGCAGACTCCCTCCGCGATATCGTAAAGCAACGTCTCAAACAAAGCCATTCCCGTTCATTTCCCTTTCCAAACAGGTTTTCTCTTTTCAATGAATGCGTTCATTCCCTCTTTTTGGTCCTCTGTGGCGAACAGGAGGTAGAAATTCTTACGTTCAAATTGTAGTCCGCCTTCGATCGTTGTGTCGAACGATTTCAATACGGCTTCTTTTGCCAGCCGTACCGCAACGGGGGGTCGGCTCGCGACTTCCCGCGCCAGATCCTTTGCCTCCTGGAGAAAGTATTCAGAGGGTACAACTTTGTTCACGAGCCCCCATTGTTTTGCCTCATCAGCGGTGAAGGTTCTCCCGGTCAGCACCAATTCCATTGCTTTTGCTTTTCCGACCGCCCTCGTGAGACGCTGAGTGCCGCCGGCTCCGGGCATGACTCCGATATTGATTTCTGGTTGACCGAACCTTGCCGATTCCGATGCGATGATCATATCGCACGTCATTGCGAGCTCGCACCCTCCGCCAAGAGCGAATCCGCTCACGGCGGCGATGATCGGCTTCTTGATCTTGCGGATCTTGTCCCACCGCGCGAACTGGTCCCGCGTCAGCATTTCGACAGCGGAGGCGTCAGCCATTTCCTTGATATCCGCACCGGCAGCGAACGCTTTCTCGTTTCCCGTCAGAATGATGCAGCGTACGTCGTCGTCCTTGTCGAGGTTCTCGAGCGCATCGACCAGTTCGACCATCAACTGCATGTTGATGGCATTGAGTACTTCCGGGCGATTGAACTGAACGATCGCATAACCGGTCTCTTTTGTAACGATGATATTCCTGTATTCCATATCGAAGTTCAGTTCTTTTTGCGTTTTGGCTCTTTTCGTGCGGTCGGACGGTGACTCCCGGGAGTGATGGCGAGTCTTCTGATCTTCTCATAGTCGATGGGGCGTTTTTCCGCAAATGCGCGGATGCCTTCGACGATTTCAGGGGCAGACGTGTGGACGGTAAGCCAGTCCCGTGTGTGGCCGATGGTAAGTCCCCACGAGAAATCCCGCCAGAAATTCAGTTGCTGCTTGGTATAGCGTGTACATTCCGGCAACTTGTTCACCAGTTTTTTGCACATGCGACGCACGGCATCGTCAAGATCGTTACGCGGAACGACCTCATTGATTAAGCCCCAGTCCCGGGCCTTGGCAGCGCGAATAGGCTCGAGAAGGAAGAGGATCTCACGAGCGCGACGATCACCGACGGTCAGCGGCAGCCATTGTGTTGCCCCGGCTGCTGGAACGCTTCCGCGTTCAGGGCCAACGTGCCGGATAACGACGTCATCTGCGGCAATTGCCAGGTCGCACGACAATTGCAGTTCATTCCCTCCGCCGATCACCATGCCGTTCAGGCGCGCAATCGTCGGCTTCCCGCAGTTGCGCAATTTCTCGAACGTTTCGATGAATACTCCCATCCACTTGTAGAAATCGTTGGGGCGATCAAGAAAATCCTCCTTCCACTCTTTAATATCGGCACCGGTGCAGAATGCCTTGTCTCCGGCACCGGTGACAACGAGGACTGCAACCTCATCGTCCCAGGCAGCATCCTGAAAGGCTCTTCCCAATTCCTGCAATGTCTCAAGGTTCAGACAGTTGTGGACCTTGGGCCGGTTGATCGTAATGGTCGCCACCCAGTTGCTCTTTGTATAGAGGATGTTTTTGAATCCCAGTTGTTTGTGTCCTGTGCCCGAATACTTTGACATCGTCTATTGTCCGTAGTCGTTAGAGTTCTTTTACTTCTGCGTAGAACATGGTAACGATACTGCCGGCGAACCCGGCGAGGTCGCGTGCCGTGGCTTTTCCTTCCGGCGAGCCGAGCGATTTCTGCATCGACTCCTGGTCATCGAAGTACATTTCGGCGATGAGATAGTGCTGGGCTTCTCCGATGGGTGCACCCGTAATCCTTGCGACCTCGAGTTTTCGAAGTCCGGGGATCTTCCTGACTAGAGGCGTGTGTACATGTTCGTAATGAGAATCGAATGCAGCCTGGTCTTTTGGAGTCTTGTACATCGCGATGAGCTTGATCATGGTACCTTTTCCGCGTGAGTGACAGGTCGGGGTTTCGAGAATTGTGGGGAAATATAGAGCTTGACTTCCTGATATGCAAGGTAAGACGAATGTTCCGATGATTGCTCTGACTGAGCCTCTGACGGGACAGGAAATGCCTTAGGACAACGACAGCCGGACCGGGGAAAAGTGAATTTGGTTCAGTTTTTCGGTACTTTTGATGCACATGACCTCCACCGCGACAAAGAATGAACGGGTCCATGAAACGGAACAATCGGCAAAACTGGATTTGCTGCAAGCCGAAGTTGTCAAGGCAGGAATTCCACCGTCCGAGTTTCTGCCGCACTTCAAGAAACGACTGGCCGCCACTCCCGACCCAAGGAGGGCACTGAATAATTTTCTTCGGTTCATCACATCGGGTTTCACTTCCGCACTGCTTCACGAAGTCCACAGTCAACCGGTACTCCTTGAGATTGCCCTGACGCTGTTCGGCCATTCTCAATATCTGGCCGATATACTTGTGCGGAGTCCGGAACTCTTTCACTGGCTGACCACCACCAATGCTCTCCTTGTCCCGAGGAACACTGACGACTTTCGCAACGATGCCCGTGCTGCTGTTGCTCTCTTCGAACGGATTGATAAGAAATTTGATGCGCTCAAACGATTCCAGCGAAGAGAAATATTGCGGATAAGTGCAAGAGATATCCTGAAGGAAGCGGATCTCGCGACGGTCACCCGCGAACTTTCCGGGCTCGCAGATTCAATCGTAGACGCCGCCGTCAGCATCGGATTGGAAGACCTCACAAAACGCCTGAACGCTCAACTGCAATCAACATTTGCCGTTGTCGGCCTGGGAAAGCTCGGCGGCGAAGAACTCAATTTCAGTTCCGATATCGATTTGATGTTCGTCTATGGCGAAGATGGTGAAATCGACTTCGGCGCTGAACGGATCCATTCGTATCACGAGTACTACTGCCGCGTAGCGGAATTCGTTGTCAAACGACTAAGTGAACATACAAATGAGGGGCATCTCTACAGGATCGATATGCGTCTCCGTCCGGATGGGGCGTCCGGACCTCTGGCGATGTCCCGGGCCGCGTATATGAATTACTATGAATCACGCGGCGAATTGTGGGAACGGCAGATGCTCCTGAAGGCCAGGATCATCGGAGGCAACAGGGAAATCGGCGAACGTTTCTTGGAGGACCTGCGCCCCTTCGTTTCTCCGTCGACGGTCCTTCGCAACCCTCTTGAGGAAATTCGATCCATCAAGACCAGGATTGAATCAAACCTTCACGGTGAACTAAACGTGAAACTCTCAAAAGGGGGAATTCGGGACGTCGAGTTCGTTGTCCAGGCGCTACAATTGATGCGACACGATGGGAGGGAGGGATGGAACGAGGGAAACACCCTCAAAGCGATCGCAAAACTGCAATCAGTCTCCTTGCTCAGTAATCAGGAAGCGCGTCATCTCCGCAACGGATACGAATTCCTCCGCGAAGTCGAGCATCGTTTGCAACTTTTGCACGGCACCCAGACACACGAATTGCCAGTCGGCAGGGAAGAACTCAACATGCTGGCGAAGCGAATGGGATTCAAAACGCCGACTGCCTTTGAAACGAAGCTCGCTCAGACTCAGAAGCAGATTCGCAGAATCTATGACTCTGTCTTTGAAAGCAAGCCCGTGAACCAAGGCGGCAGCAAAACTCTAAGGCATCTCTCACGAGAGGATATTGAACGATTGGTTCTGCGTCATCAGTTCATCGACCCAAAAGAAGCTGTCAAGATTTTGGAGATCATGCGTTTCGAAATTCCTCCAATGAACAATCCGGAAATTTTTCGGATGCTTTTTGGATGCCTCCGAAGAACCGGGGCGCCTGACTGGGCTCTCAGGAATCTTCAACTCCTGTCCACTTCCCGGGCCTTCCTGAAGTCAGCCGACCAGATAATGTCGAATTCACGTTCCCTCGAACTTCTGGTCAAAATCTGCGCCCGGAGCAGACGGACTGCCGGCCAAATGGCTGCTGAGCCGTTGTTCTTTGAATCTTTTCTTGGAAGGGCAGAGGACTTTTTCAGACCTGGAATAGAGTGGGGCTTTCTGCTTCAGAGTGACCCGCTCCGTTTTCGGTTGTTCAACGAAGACAAAACTATCATCTCGTTCCTGGCCGGAGAATCGACAATTGGCGATTGTGCCCGGGAATTCTCAATGATTGCCGATGCGATCGTCCACAACGTCCTCAACGGAATCGTCGGCCGTTATCCAAACCTGCGCAACAGGTTCTGCCTGGTCGGTCTCGGAAAATACGGAGGTGAAGAGATCTTCGCCGGGTCCGACCTTGATGTCCTTGTTCTTCATCGGCGATCTGGAGATACGGATGTCGTCAATGAGGCGGAAACGGCGGCAATGGAGTTCATCGCCGCTTTTTCATCCGATCGCGGCAAGCTTTACGACGTGGACCTGCGATTACGACCCGAAGGAAAAAATGCTCCGCTGGCGACGGACATTTCATTCTATGAAAAATACCTCGAAGATCGCGCGGATGAGTGGGAAAAGCAG
>DATDNS010000367.1:0-3000 GCA_036518155.1 Bacteroidota bacterium | reverse complement strand
CAAATTATCCGCAGGAGAGACGACTCACCGAATATCGACTCTTGGCAAATTATCCGCAGGAGAGACGACTCACCGAATATCGACTCTTGGCAAATTATCCGCAGGAGAGACGACTCACCGAGTCGTCTCTACGGGGAACAAACACAAAACATTACAACCCAATTCCATCGGGTCGATTGTTGGACAATTCAAATCCGTGTGTACCAAACGGATCCGCTCGGCGGGTTTTCATGATTTTGGGTGGCAACCGCGTTATTATGATCACGTGGTGCGTGATGAACGGGATCTGACCCGTATCCGCGAGTACATTGCGATGAACCCATCCCGGTGGAACAAGGACGACGAATTTGCACACAACATCGGGATGGATCCGATTCACGCGGATGATTGAAATCTGCGTGTACGGTGGTGCTCTCCGCCGACGGCGTCTTTCTGCGCAGAATCCGGTGCGCGGACATTTGCAGATTTCGGAAAATCACCTCCCTACAAGATCTTGTGGGGTTTGTTTCAGGGGAAATGACTACATTCGGCACATCGTTATCTGATGGACTGGGGCGGCATAGAAGACTCACCGGCAGCTGTTACCGGGGAAACAACTCTGAAAGATCAAGACTCAAAGCTCACCCCATCCCGGGCATTTTTTGTTCGGATGGTTGTCGTTAGGTGGAAAACGCCAAATCCTTTTTTGGGCACTGTTATGAAATTACTGCCCGTTGTACTTGCAATTTCAATAGTGTTGATGAGCTGCAAAAAGCGGTCAGACTCTAAAGGCGATACAAGACTCAATCGGATAGAAAGGGACACTGCCTCAGCATTGACAGTAAACAGTGGAAATAATGACAGAGCTGCGCCGACATTGTCGTCAGACCTTGCAGGAGAAGGCCCGGTCCTCCTTGACCCGCCAGTCAGGCTCGATACTGTTTCATCGCGTAGAGTCGCAAAAGATACGTTGCCGCCTGTTCGTTTGGTGCAACACAATGTTTGTCCGTTCGAAGGCTGCCAATACGGACGTTGGACAACGCAATCGTTGTTGAATGTCTACGCCGAAGAAAGCGATTCTTCCATCATCATCTTCACGATCGCCCCCGGGGATAGTTTCACGGCGTTGAGGGGAAATATTCATATGGATCGGCCGGGCGTCGTCGTTGTTACGAAACCGGTCCAGCGGTTCAATCGGGGTGACTCGATCTATACGCTGAGTTATCAGGGCGAAGGATTATATGATGCATGGTATCGCGGGGAATGGATCGGCGTGGACATGTTCTGGAGCACAGACTTTGACCCCGACACGGAAAAATTTGTCTTCGCGGATCCTCGGTGGGAGGAAGTCGATGGCGTTTTGGTGACTCGGGCGCTGATGGTCTGGTGGGTCCAAATCCGGCATCGCAGCGGACGGGAAGGCTGGCTTCGGCTTGTGAACACCAGCAATGCGGGTTTCAGTTTCGACGAAGAGATTCACGGTTTAGATATGTTGGGGTCGTAGATGGGACACATTCGGAGTTCTCGATTCCAGTGAAAGTCAAAATTCTTGAAATCACAATTTGCGACTTCAAGATAGGAGGATATCACCACAAAGGGAGAGAGAAACAAAAAGAGGAAAAGTCATTGCGAACCGCCGCAGGCGGTGAAGCAATCGCCTGACATGATTTAACCGCGGAAATGAGGGGAACGCTGGGGAAGGTTTTTCCCTGCTTGCCGCAGAAGAGCCAATGCAGGCGATTGCTTCGCTCGTCCCTGCGGGACATCGCTCGCAATGACGTAGGCATGAAAGATGGAGGCCATCTTCCGGGATCGAATTCTGAACGATGGTCTCCATCTGCGCGGAGGAAAGCAATAGTTCCTCGACTGAACAACAAACGCGACAATTGGGAGGATTATTATGATTCGGCCATTCTCCTCGATGTGGAAAATGTCTTTGTGTGTTTTGATGTTGCTGATTCTTGCCTGGCATGACGTATCGGGGCAGAAACGCCCGGCCCCCGGCATCAATCGCCATAACCACAATACCCGGAGTCATGATGACGAACGGTTTGCCGCTGCACAGGCACTGTATAACAACGGTGAGTACGAGAAGGCGCTTGCACTTTTCAAAGAGAATATCCACGAGAATCCCAAGGCTCTCAACGTTGACTACGATTATGCCTGGTCAACGCTTTGTCTGGCAAGGCTGTGCCGTTATCAGGAGTTTGTGACGTTCTACGAAATTGTCAGCACAAGGTATTTTGGGACAGTCGTCAACGGCGGAGGTCCACGGGATTGGGTCCGAACATTGAAAGAAGCAAGATCCACAATTCTCGCCTGCCCGTTCATGAATGCAGCCACGATCACTGCGAGACTTGACGGGATCGACCAACGAGGAAGGAATGCCCTGAAAATAAAGTTGGAGAACCTGATCCATCTTGCTTCCATGGGAAACCGATCGGCGATTAACGACCTCAAGTACTATGACGACGAAATACTTCAGTTCATCGCCGACGGACAATTGGTGCTGGAACGGGACGCCGTTGCGGACACGTTGCCGAGGAAAGCGGATGCCCCATACATTCGAAAAAGGGGCGATAATGCGGTCCTCTATCTTCCCGAGGCAATGCAGGCCGCAATCGAGAGATTCGACCCCGATTTCAGGACGTGGAAGATGTCGAACTACACACCCGAGTTGAGAAGTTGGTATGATTATTCTGAGTTCAATCTGCCGTTTGCGGTCGTCGGGGATTTCAACGGTGACTCCATAAAGGACGTTGTTCTCCACGGGCATACTCGGAAGGCCGAGGTATTCCTGTGTGTTCTTTCGGCTGATTCCGGGTTCCGCACACTTCCCGTGGAAATGTACGAACAATCAGGTTTGAGCGACTCCACCATTTTCGAGACGTTCCTGACGCTCGAAGAACCACGCGATATCAAGACAGGGTATGAAGAATATACGCTTCATCTTACGACGGACGCATTCAGTATATGCTATTTTGAAAAAGCGGGAAGTTTGTACTACTATAAAAATAACAA
>DATDNS010000366.1:0-2231 GCA_036518155.1 Bacteroidota bacterium | reverse complement strand
AGCCTTGATATCGCACAGGCGAGCCTTCCGGCGTTCAAACAAAATGGCGGCAAGGTGTTGTTCTGCGGGGGTTTTCCGCAATATGCAAGCGCGCAGGGCGGTCTTGGCGACGTTGCGCCAATCGATGGAATTGAATCCAGCCCATTTGCCACAAAGTTACTTTCTCGTGATACCATTTTGGCGGTTGATCCGACATACCCCATGTTGATTCGCGACACGCTTGGCAATATCTACACCTTCCCGCGGGGGATTCTGCCAAAGGTGAGTGCGAGAGTACTCTACCAAATGCAAAAGTCTACACGATGGGCGTCGCGGGACACCCTCCCGATTATCATGGGAGTAAAGGATGCCGACCAGCCGAGTTTCGTCATGCTCGGAGCAATCCTGCACCGCTTCGGAACTCCGCCCGACAATGTGAAAGCGTTTTTGAGGAAAGTGTTCAACGATGAATTTGGAGTGCAATGATGCGACTCCGTGAGGTGATCATAAGCGTTGGACTGTTCCTGTGCTGCGTTGCAATGCTGCCGGGACAGGACAAGGGAACGATCAAGGGAGTCGTCCGGGATGCCAAGACGAAGGAAGGTCTCCCTGCCGTCAACGTCAAGATTGTCGGCACGTATTACGGCGCATCGTCGGATTTTGAGGGCAAATACCAGGTCCAGAATATCAATCCCGGAAGTTACACGCTGCAATTCTCGATCATTGGTTACACGCCGGTCCAGAGAACGAATGTGACAATCAGCGCGGGACAGGTATTGGAGATCAACCAGGATATGGGCGAGACGGTGCTCACTCTTGGACAAGAAGTAACGGTCATCGGCGAAAAACCGCTCTTCAATATTGAAGAGACATCGAGCCGCCGGTCGGTCACCAGCGACGATCTCAAAGCGGCCGCCGTCAATGATGTGCAGGATGTTGTCTCACAGCAGGTTGGCGTCGTTCAAACGGACAATGAAATTCACATTCGCGGGGGTCGCACCTACGAAAATGCATACCTCATCGACGGCATTTCCGTCCAGGATCCGCTTTCGGGGACCGGTTTTGGGCTGCAGCTGAGCACCGACGCAATACAGGAAATGCAGGTCATCACCGGCGGCTACAATGCCGAATACGGCCAGGCGACGTCCGGTGTGGTGAACGTCACGCTCAAAGAAGGCGGCGACAAGTACCAGGGAGGCATATCTTACAAGAGAGACGACCTCGGACTTGGCAGATCTCCGTTCCTCAGTTTCAATACCGAGCTTTACGAAGCTTCACTGAGCGGCCCGGAGCCGATCACGCATTTTCTCCTCCCATTGCTCGGATCTCCGGATATCGGCACAGTGAGCTTTTTCGCCAACGGCTATGTCGGTCTGACAGATGACTTTACGTTGTTGCGGGCGAATCACCTGTATTCATCATCGTTCCACGGAACAAGGTTTGCGCCAAAGGAGAACAACAACTGGTTTGGAATCGGCAAGATAACGTGGAAGCCGAGCCCGCTGTTGAAGATTTCGTATTCCTACAACATCTCTGTGGCGATCAATCAAAATTCACAGATGCTGCAGACGAACCTCGAATACGTCGAACCGAGCCCGGGATATCAGTATGCGTTTGCGAATATCCTCGATAATGCGATGACGTATACGCATTTCAATCAATTGCACAGTTTGAGTCTTGTCCATACGCTTTCCACGAGCACGTTCTATGAGCTGAAGCTCTCGCATTTCTACACGAACCTCAGGGCCGACGCAAACGGCCGTTCGCTGTCGCAGTATTCTCAGCCGATAGACATTGTCACGTTCCCGGTGCAATACTACAACACAAACCACGATACCATCGGCGTGATTCCGGGGGACGGCCTGTACGATGCCGGAACAGGATTTACCTGGCACGACCACTATGTTTCTGATTACACAGTGAAGTTCGACCTGACGAAGATTTTTTCGGAAAAGAACAAGTTCAAGTCGGGTTTTGAGTTTACAACCACGGATATGCAGAGCATCGACATTTATGAACCGTGGGTCGGTGCTCTTGGACTCAACAATGATATTTACAAAGTCAGCCCCCGCACGGGCGACATCTATGTCCAGGATAATGTTACCTTTAGCGGAATGATCCTCAATGCCGGCTTGAGACTTGATTTCTGGGCCCCGGGCAAGTATGTCGATAACGCCGTCGAAGATCCAAACGTTGTGACAATCCCCGATCAAATCCGTCAGGATTACCGGAAAGAGACATTCAAGATGTTC
>DATDNS010000365.1:0-2017 GCA_036518155.1 Bacteroidota bacterium | reverse complement strand
AGACAACGGCGCGGATGGTTTCATGCTCTTGCCCGGGATGCAATATGTGTCCGACAAGCGCGAAACGATGCAACATTTCAGGACCGTGGCAGCGGCTTCCACGAAACCGATCATGCTCTATAACAACCCTGTTGCCTACCGGGTCGATACAACACCGGAAATGTTCGCGGAGCTTGCCGGTGAAAAGAAGTTTGTTGCCCTCAAAGAATCCTCTGAAGATGTGCGAAGAATCAGCGACATCCGCAATCTCGTCGGGGACCGTTATCAAATTTTCATCGGGGTCGATGACCTTGCGATGGAGAGTCTGATGCTGGGCGCGGTTGGATGGGTGGCGGGACTTGTCTGTGCATTTCCGCGGGAAACGGTAGTGCTGTTCGAATTGATCAAAGCCGGCCGGATCCCGGAGGCACTTGAACTCTACCGATGGTTTCTTCCTCTCCTCCACCTTGACGCCTCCGTGAAATTTGTTCACTATATTAAGCTTGCAGAGGCGATCGTAGGATGCGGGACAGAGTATGTCCGCGCACCGCGACTCCCCCTCGCCGGCGAAGAGCGCTCGAAGATTCAGAATATCATTCGAAAAGCCCTCAAGCACCGTCCCAAACTTCCGAATATCTGAGAAAAGATTATGTATAAGAATTTGATCAACGGGGAATGGGTTGACGGCATCAGCGGTAATAATAATATCAACCCGTCCGACATTGCGGACATCGTGGGAACGTACGCGCGGGGGGATGCCAGGCAGGCAAACGCGGCGGTCGAGGCAGCGGCTGCAGCCCAGCCGAAGTGGGCAGACAGCACACTGCAACAGAGATTCGACGTGCTCGATTTCATTGGAAGTGAAATCCTTGCACGCAAGGGGGAGCTCGGGCGCCTTCTCGCGCGCGAGGAAGGCAAGATTCTCTCAGATGCGACAGGAGAAGTCGTTCGTGCAGGTTCCATCTTCAAGTTCTTCGCCGGAGAAGCACTCCGTTCTTCGGGTGAACATATCCGTTCCGTCCGTCCCGGAGTCGAAATTGACGTTCTCCGGCAGCCGGTCGGAGTGGTCGGACTCATCTCCCCGTGGAATTATCCCATCGCAATTCCGGCGTGGAAGATTGCTCCCGCAATTGCTTTCGGCAACGCAGTCGTCTTCAAGCCGGCCGAGCTGGCCCCCGGATGCGGATGGACCCTTGCGGAAATCATTTCCCGCTCCGGTTTGCCAAAAGGTGTCTTCAACCTCGTGATGGGATCGGGAAGTGTCGTTGGCAATGTTCTGGTGAATCATCCAAACGTCGCCGGGATCAGTTTTACCGGATCCGTCGAAATCGGGAAACAGATCGCCGCGCAGTGCGGCCGGTCAATGAAGAAAGTCCAGCTCGAGATGGGAGGAAAGAATCCTCTCGTCATTCTTGACGATGCCGATCTGGACATTGCCGCAAATGCGGCGGTCAATGGAGCGTATTTCTCAACGGGTCAGCGCTGCACGGCATCCAGCAGGTTCGTTGTGACCGAAGGGATCCACGACCGGTTTGTCAAGGCCGTCACGGAACGTTTGGGCAAGCTCAAGGTCGACGATGCACTCGCCGAAGGGACCGACATCGGACCAGTTGTCGATGAAACGCAACTTTCGAAAGATCTCGAATATGTTGGAGTGGCACAGAAAGAGGGAGGCAAGCTTGCGTTCGGCGGAGAGCGATTGAAACGTCAGAAGAATGGGTATTACATGGCGCCGGCACTTATCACGGAAACCGACGGCAGCATGAAAATCAACAAAGAGGAAGTGTTTGGTCCGGTGGCATCCGTCCTTCGGGTAAAGAATTACGACGAGGCTCTGAATGTCGCCAATGACACTCCGTTCGGTCTCTCCAGCGGCATTTGCACGACGTCGCTCAAATATGCCAGTCATTTCAAGGAGCACGCACAGGCCGGGATGGTCATGGTGAATCTTCCCACCGCCGGCGTCGATTATCACGTGCCGTTCGGCGGAAGAAAAGGGTCGAGTTACGGAAGCAGGGAACAGGGGAAATACGCAATT
>DATDNS010000364.1:0-2619 GCA_036518155.1 Bacteroidota bacterium | reverse complement strand
AAGACCTTCCAGCTCGTGCGAAATATTGTCAAAAGCCTCGGTCAGCTACTCTTGAACCGGAATCAGCGTCCGTCGGGAACGCTGATGGCAAGAATGGCTCACGACCAGTATATCGGGCTCAAGTCAGAAGTTTACGAGAGGGGGATCACACAGTTTGAAGGAAACATGCGCGATATTCTGGAAATGGCAGCCAAACACTCAGTGCCAGTCATCCTTGGTACACTGGCGTGCAATTTGAGGGATCAATTCCCCTTTGTTTCGATGAATTCGGCGGGATATCCCAGGGCTGACAGCGTGTTTAAGGAAGCTCGGATGCGATTGCAGCACAACAAGTGGATGGAGGCTGATTCGCTTTTCCGTTTTGCCAAAGACCTTGATGCGTTGCGTTTCAGGGCCCCTACGCAGATCAATAACGAAATTATGAAGTTGGGAAATGAATTTGGCTGTCCGGTGGTGAATGTTGATTCTGCATTCGATGCCGCGAGCCCGTCCCACGTAGTCGGCGACGATCTCATGACTGACCATCTTCATCCGACGCTTCGCGGATACCACTTGATCGGCAGTCTCTTCTACGGAACAATGAAACAATTTGGCCGACTCCCGTCCACGAAAGCCCTTCCCTTGAGTGACCCACAGCAGGATAGCGTGACGATCGCTGCGTTTCCCTTTGCGGCATTGGATTCTGTGATCGGCAGGTACAGGATTCAATTGCTGAAGAATGACTGGCCGTACATATCCAAAGCAAACAAGATTCCCGATGAAAAATTGCTTCAGCCTCGGAATCGTATCGATTCGATTGCATACGAACTGGTTGAGGACAGAACAAACTGGGACATCGCGCAGCGAAAGGCGGCCGAGTGGTTCGCATCCAGGAATGACATGGATTCTTTCGCCCGGACGATGAATGTTCTCATTAATCAGTATCCCATCGTCATGGACTATTATGATTATGCGTCAACTGTGCTGCTGGAGAAGAAAGACTACAACAGGGCTTTGTCCTTTTTGACAAGGAGGAATGATTTCGAGCCGTGTGCCTACAGCACAAAATGGCTTGGAACTTTGAGTCTCTTCAGAAATCAATTGGAAGCCGGCGAGAAATATCTGAAGGAAAGCCTTACCTTTAACAATAAGGATCCCCAGGTATGGTACAACCTTGCCGGCGTTTATGTTCAATCCAGAGAATATCAAAGAGCATTGCAGACGGTAGATCAGGCACTGGCGTTGAACCCGCGTTATCCCGATGCCCTGGCGCTTCGGGAACGTTTAAAGCAGGCCACAAAACAGTAAGGAAAATCACTTGCAGCTATCCGGCCCAAGGCCAACGCCGGGAGCGGATGCGAGAACCATCGGGTTCTGCATACCCATGAATGTAATCTCGAAGTAATCAATTGAAAAGGAATCCGCACGAATGAAACGTCTACTAGGGACTCTTATCCTCACCGCTGCAACTTTTGCATTCGCATTTGGTCAATCGACGGACAGTGTGGATGTGACCTTCTATTACAAATCGTCATCGAATGCCACTTCAGTCTATGTTCCGGGAGAGTTCAACAATTGGGGCAATAATGTCGGGGGTGTTATTCCAGCGAACGATCCTTCAAAAATGGCGAAGGATCCTCTTGCAGGCGTTTGGTGGAAGACTGTTCGACTCCACGTCGGAGGAAGAGTGGGAGGGGGCTTAGCCGGTGCGTATCAGTACAAATTCAATGAGAACGGAGGCAACTGGCTTGCAGACCCATTGAACCCGCGACAAAATGCGGCGGACAACAACAATTCGATTCTTTACGTGAATAATCCGACCATCGAATACTTGTTGCCAAACGCAAAATCAGGGATTATCAAACTTCAGCACCCGACCCTAACGGCCTACGTGTTTCCGTCGCTTGTCTCGACGATCGATACCACGACCATTTCCTTTGTGATAGATTCAGTGACGTATCCTGTTCCGGCGTCCGCATTCGACAAGTCGAGCCACCTTGTTACATTTAAATCGCCAATCCCGCTCGAAAATGGAAGTCACAAAATCCGGCTGTCGGTGAGAACGTTTGGAGGACAGTCATTTGTCTCCGACAGTGCGACATTTACGGTCCAGGGCGGCGCAATCCAGATTCTCAACCAGAGTGGTTACTCCACAGTCAAGGATTCCGTGCTTCTGCTCGGTTCCGTGGAAGATACCACTATCCACGACGCTCGGATAGTTCACAACGGAACAGATACGCAATCGGTAAGCATCTCCGGCGGATCTTTTAGAAAAAAGTCTCTGATGGCAGAAGGGGCGAATACATATAGGGCGATAGCTCAGGATAGCAGTGCGCAAGCAATTGTTTCTGCTTTGTACACGGTCACCCGTCTGGTAAACCACGCCCCGACAGCGCGGATCATTTGTTCATCGGATGGGAGTTCGGTCCTGCTCTCTGCACTGGGAAGCACGGATCCAGACTCCGGAGAGACGGCATCTCTCACATTCTTGTGGAGCGTCGATCAGAACAATCCCGCAGCAACGAACAATGTCGATGGGGCAACGACACCCACCGTTGGCTTAAGTATCCCGGCAGTTCCGGGTGAGTACTATTTTGGACTCATTGCCACGGATTTGGAAGGACACAAAGACACGACAAG
>DATDNS010000363.1:0-5304 GCA_036518155.1 Bacteroidota bacterium | reverse complement strand
CCCCTTGTTTCTCGGGCTCTCTGCACTCCTGATCCGCTTTCTGAAGAAGAGCAAGGTGGTTGTGAATGTTCAGGACCTCTTTCCACAAAGTGCCGTCGATTTGGGTGTTCTGCGCAGTCGTCCCCTTATCTGGTTGTTCAGGAAGATTGAAAGTCTGATTTACAGACGGAGCAATCTCATCACTGTTCACTCGGCTGGAAATCGGGATCATGTTGTGCGCAGCGGTGGTCGAAAAGAGACAACGATTGAAGTCCCGAATCTTGTCGATACCGACAAGATCGTGCCCGGCGACCGGTTGAATGCGTTCAGAACGAAATACCGGATTCCATCATCAGAATTTGTCGTTTCGTTCGCCGGCGTGATCGGACTTTCGCAGGATCTCGACACTGTCATCGATGCGGCAAAACTGACCCAGGAGCGTTCCGTCGTCTACTATATCGTTGGCGACGGTATCGAGAAGGCAAGGCTCATGAAGAAAGCAGAGGGAGTGCCGAATGTGCGGTTCCTTCCGATGCTCCCGAAAAACGAGTATGTCGAGCTGCTTCACGCCTCGGATCTCTGCCTTGTAACGCTCCGCAAGGAAGTGATGACTCCGGTCGTTCCTTCGAAGATATTGAGTATCATGGCTGCGGGTCGTCCAATCCTTGCCAGCATGCCGCTGTCCGGTGATGCACCGGCACTCGTCCAAACGGCCGGGTGCGGCATCTGTATCCCGCCGGAAAATTCCGCCGAAATGGCCGGAGCGGTTACAAAGTTTGCGGAACGTCGTGACGAAAACGTCCGGATGGGGATGAACGGCCGCGACTACGTTGTCTCGCATTGTTCGCTGCAGGCGTGCACTTCGAGGTACGAACAATTATTTACATCCCTTTTACCGAACGAATAACTCAGGAGCGTACTATGCAGGATTATCGTGCTTCATACCGGGGCAAACGCATTCTCGTGACGGGTGGGGCCGGCGCCATTGGCTCGTGCCTCGTCAGGAATCTCTGTGGGGCGGGTGCCGGGCTTGTCATGGTTCTCGACAATCTCAGCTCGAGTTATCGCTGGAACCTCCCGGCGCAACCGAATATGATGTTCGTCGAGGGAGATGTGCTTGACGAGGACAAGCTAAAGCGCGTGTTTTTCGAGCGGCCGCAGATCATTTTTCACCTGGCAGCGTTCTTCGCGAACCAGAATAGCATTGACCATCCCGAACACGATTTGATGACAAACGGTATGGGGACACTTCGGCTGCTCGAATACTCTCAATTGACGAACATCGAACGCTTCGTGTTCGCTTCCTCCGGATGCTCGATCTACGGCAGCTCAGCGCCTCTTCCACTCCGCGAGGAATTCATGTCCCTTAACCTCAGCACACCGTATCAAATTACAAAGATGTTGGGAGAACTCTACTGCAACTTCTTCTTCAATCACTACGAGTTGCCGGTCGTGAAGACCAGATTCTTCAACTCATACGGTCCAGGAGAAGTGCCGGGACAGTACCGCAACGTCATCCCCAACTTCATCTACTGGGCACTCCAGGGGCGCGGACTTCCCATTACGGGCACGGGAGAGGAGACCCGGGACTTTACCTACGTGGAAGATATCGCCGACGGACTATTGCGCGCCGGTTTTTTCCCCCAGGCTATTGGTTGTGAAATGAACCTCGCATCGGCGGCTGAGACCCGGATTATCGACCTTGCAACAATGATCAACGAACTGACCGGCAATAAGGGCGGTATTCTTTTCTCCGACCGGCGAAAATGGGACACGAAAAGCCGGCTGCTCGCTTCTGTGGACCGGGCAAAAGAAATCCTGGGGTACGTGCCTCAGACGTCGTTCAAGGTCGGTCTCTCGAATACCATCCAGTGGTTTCGCGATCACTGGAGCGAGATCCAGGCATCATCGAGTTTCGAGCCTGGGATGTCTTCGGCCGTACGCGTTTCAGAAGCAGCAAGCATTGCGAAATCCTGAGTCGGAGCCATGAAGAACATTCTCATCGTCGCCGGCACCCGCCCTGAAATCATCAAACTGGCTCCCGTAATGCTGGCAGCAAAACGCCGTGGATTTGCGAAGCTTGAAGTTCGGCTCTGCCTCACCGGACAGCACGAATCCATGGCCAACGAGGCCCTCGCGATCTTTGGCATTGAAGGAGACGAAAACCTCAGGATCATGGGTGCGAACCAGACTCCGAATGACGTTTCAGCTGCCATCTTCCAAAAATTGCCTGAGGCGTTGAGAAAGTATTCCCCCGATGTCGTCATCGTGCAGGGAGATACGACGAGCGCAGCAGCTGCTGCCATCTGTGCTTTCAATATGAGGATTCCCGTGGCGCACGTCGAAGCTGGGCTGAGGAGTCATGACCTTGACGCCCCGTTTCCAGAGGAACTAAACCGAAAAGTCGTCACGTGCACTGCGCAATACAACTTCTGTCCTACTACCTATGCACGACAGAATCTTGTACGAGAGTCGGTATCCCGCAACACGCTCTTTCTCACGGGGAACACCATTGTTGATGCGCTTCGGATTATTTCGGAACAACACAACCTGGATGATTTGGCAAAGGTTCACGGTTCGCTGAGGAAGCCCTTTGTTCTGGTAACCGCGCACCGGCGCGAGAGTTTTGGCGAGGGAATCGAACACATATGCGATGCGCTGAAACAGTGCAGTGCGAAATTTCCTGAATATCAGTTCGTCTATCCGGTCCACTTGAACCCAAACATCAATGGACCGGTGCGGGAACGGCTTTCCAATATCCGAAATGTCTTGCTCCTTCCTCCTGTATCATATTTGGTCTTACTCACCCTGCTCAGGAACTGTGAACTTGTTGTTTCGGATTCAGGGGGGATTCAGGAAGAAGCTCCATCGTTTGGAAAATACTGTATCGTCCTCCGCGATGTAACAGAACGTATGGAAAGCGTGGACAAGGGGCTGTCTGAACTTGTGGGGACGAACACGACAAGGATTGTGAAAGCAGTTTCGGAACGCATAGCCAAGCCCATAATGGTACGGAAGAAAAGGAACCCATACGGCGACGGTCATGCTTCGGAAAAGATCCTGGATATTCTGATGAGGGCTGGAAAGAAGTAATGAGGCACCGGAAAGATTGGCATTTCATCATTATTGCCGACATTGCTGCAATCAATGTCGCCTTTATCCTGTACTACTTACTCAGGATTCGGAGCGGCTGGATCGGGTATTCAATCGAGCCGGAACTGGTCCTGCCAATGCTCGCGCTCTCATTGTACTGGGTTGTTTCGTTTGCTCTCTTTGGTCTTTACACATCGTGGGGTTCACAGTCCCGAATGGACGAGCTCCTCACCTTATTTCGCTCCGTCGTCGTAGGCCTGCTCGTTTTGTTTTTTGCGATCTTCATCGATGACGAGGCAACAGAATCACACGCGCAGTCGCGGTTCTTGATCATTGTCTACGGAATGCTTCTGTTTGGAGGCGTGGCTCTGGGTCGATTGTTATTGAGGTACGTTCAAAGGAAGCTGCTGCTGGCTGGGATCGGGGCGCGTAATACAATTATTGTCGGGTGGTCCAAGAAATCATTCGAATTGTTTGATATGATACTCACGTATCCGACGCTGGGATACAACGTTGTAGGGTTTGTCAAGCCGTCAAGAAGTTCACGAAGTCTTGGCACACAAAAGGCGCTGACGCGGAGCGGTGCTAAAATTCTGGGAACGACACCTGATATTCCAGCCCTCCTGAAGAGACACAACGTTCATGATATCCTCGTTGGCCTGGATTCAACGGAACACGATCAACTCGTAGACGTCATCAACAGTTGCAACGGTCACGACGTGAGCATGAAAATCATGCCGGACCTGTACGACATCGTCAGTGGTCAGGCACGGATAAGCTCGATCTACGGTTTCCCGTTGATGGAAGTCATGCCGCAGATCATGCGTCCCTGGGAGGCTGCACTGAAACGCGTACTCGATATCCTTGTCTCGTCCTTGGTTTTGCTGCTCGGAGTTCCGGCATGGTTGATTATTGCTGCTGCGATCAAACTTGACTCAAAAGGACCAGTGCTTTACAGACAAGATCGGCTCGGAAAAGGCGGAAGGACGTTCAAGCTCTATAAATTTCGCTCAATGAATCTTGACGCCGAGAAAAAATCCGGTCCCGTGTGGGCCAGAAAAGACGATCCGCGGGTCACATTTGTCGGCAAGCTTCTCCGACGCGCGCATCTTGATGAGGTGCCGCAGTTTCTCAATGTGCTGTTGGGCGACATGAGCCTGGTCGGCCCCCGACCGGAACGACCGTATTTTGTCCAAAAACTTGCAAAGGAAATACCTCTTTATAGACGCAGGCTTAAAGTCAGACCCGGAATCACGGGCTGGGCTCAGGTCAAACACAAATACGATGAAAACATCGAGGATGTGCGGACAAAGTTGAAATACGATCTCTTCTACATCGAGAATATTTCGTGGAGGCTGGACCTCAAAATCCTCTTCAACACGCTGTACGTGATGATATTGGGAAAAGGACATACCTAGGGAGCATATGGCGAACGAACGGGCACTTGTTGTCATTCCAACATACAATGAAGCGGAAAACATTCCGAAGCTCATTCCGGCTATTCTTGATCAGGATCCAATCCTGGAAGTACTGGTCGTTGATGACAACTCACCAGACGGAACCGCCTCTCTGGTTCGCACGTTGCAGAAAGACAATTCGCGAATCCATCTTCTCGAACGCCCTGCGAAACTGGGACTCGGTACAGCATACGTTGCTGGATTCAGGTACGCACTCCGTGATAATTTCGATTATATCATTGAAATGGACGCGGATTTTTCGCACGACCCGAAGGCGCTGAAGATTCTGCTGAAGAGCATAAGCGACCACGACCTGGTCATCGGATCAAGATACATATCGGGAGTCAATGTTGTCAACTGGCCTTTGAGACGTCTCATTCTCAGTTATTCGGCCAACATCTACACGAGAATGATCACGGGCATGCCCGTGAAGGATGCGACGGGTGGGTTCAAGTGCTACCGGAGAAAAGTCCTTGAAAGTATTGACCTGGATTCTCTGAAGTCCAATGGTTACGCATTTCAGATTGAGACAAATTTCCTTGCCTGGCGGAAAGGATTCCGCATTTGTGAAGTCCCCATCATCTTTGTCGACCGTCTCGTCGGGGTCTCCAAGATGTCCAAACATATCATTTATGAAGCGGCGTGGATGGTGTGGAAGCTTAAGCTGAAGAGCCTCCTCGATGGCCGCGGGTAAGAAGCGACATACAACAGCGCTGCAACTCTCCATCATCGTCGTGAACTACAACGTTCGCGATTTCCTTTTTCAGACTCTTCG
>DATDNS010000362.1:0-5711 GCA_036518155.1 Bacteroidota bacterium | reverse complement strand
AGAGAGTTTCAAAATCAATGTCGCGCTTCACTCGTACCGGCGTGAAGCGATTCTTCGCAGCCGTCACCCCCTTGTTGATCCGATCCTGAAGGGTCTGAGGGTCGAGGTCGAGAATAGCAGCCAGGCGGCCAACATTGTAATTGTAGAACTCGGATTGCGTGACGGTTACCGTATACGACGGTCCGACGTCCACGACGAGCTTGCCGTTGCGATCGAAGATGTACCCGCGGACGGGTTCGGTGGTAATCGTCCGGATGCTGTTCTTTTCGGATTCCCCGGCATACTGCTCATAGCTGAACAGCTGGAGCATGTAGAGACGAATATAGAGGATGGCGACAATGGCCAGAACGATGGATCGCAGAACAACGTAGCGCTGCGGAGTACCATACTCCTCGGTGATCATTACTGTGCCCACGAAGTGCTGAATTTTTGCGAAAACGCGAACATCGGCAACAGACAAAGTACACCGGTATAGATTGTCGATGCCACGCTGAACTGGAACACGTTGCCGAACAGCGATCCCTCCGCACCCTGAAAGAAAATCGTGTAGTAGACGAAATTGTGAATCAGGGAACAAAGAAGAACGATGAGAACATAGCGATACGAGCCGAGCGTTTGTTCCGCCGTATTTTCGTTAAAGAAATAGCCTGCAGAGAAGGCACCGATGGTCTTGGCCAGGGCAGCCAGTCCCAGAAACCTGGTCGACGTAACGTCCTGCAGGAACCCGACCGCAAACCCGTATACCGTGGCTTCAACCTGTCCCCTCCGGAGAGCAAGATAGATCAGCCACGGCATAAAGATGTCCGGAATGAAGCCTATGACTGACAGATACGGAATAAATGTTGTTTGCAGGATGAGCAACACCAGCACAATCCCGGCCGAGCGAAGAAGTCGTTCCATCGTTGGAAGGCACAATTTTCAAAAAAAGTAGCGAGTTTTAGAGCGAGATGCAACAAATTGCATCGGCAGGGGTGATTCTGTATATTACCCATCGATCAGAGGAACATCTCCATGCCGGTCAAAGAAATCGCTCTCCTTGGAAATCCGGTCCTGCGCAAGAAATGCCAGCCGGTGAAAGACGTGGAATCGGCGGAGACACGATCGTGCATCGCAGACCTGCGAGACACGCTTGCGGAGTTTCGCAGCACGCACGGGTTCGGCCGGGGGATTGCTGCACCCCAGATCGGCGCCCCGAGACAACTTCTCTACATCAATTCCGACTACGTGGGCGCGCTGATCAATCCGAGAATTACGCAGCGGAGCAAGAGGACGTTCACACTCTGGGATGACTGCTTTTCCTTTCCGGACATCCTCGTCAAGGTCGAACGTTCTTACTCGATACACGTCTCGTTCAAAGACGGCGAGGGAACCTCAAGGCAGCTTAAGGCAAGCGGAGCGCTGTCTGAATTGCTTCAGCACGAGATCGATCACCTCAACGGAATTCTTGCCATCGACCGGGCCATTGATTCGAGACATATCATACTTCGCAGCGAATTCAAGAAGATCCAGCAACAACGAACGTTGACACTGTAGGATGACGGAGTAATATCGCGAAAGGGGAAGGACATGGCGAATGTACTGAGTAAAGAGCAAATCATGGCACAGCTGAAGACTCTCAAGAATTGGAAACTCGAAGGGGTGGAGATCACAAAGCTGTTCGAACACGAAAACTTTACCAGGGCTATGGGGTTCGTGACATCCGTGGCACTCCTCGCAGAGAAAGCCAACCACCATCCCGATATCGACATCCGCTGGAACAAGGTTACCCTTGTGCTATCGACGCACAGCGCCGGAGGTCTGACGGAGAAGGACTTCCAGCTTGCTCGGGAGATCGACGCCCTCTGACGTCGGCAATCCCGGATTTCCCGTCTCCTGTTCGTGCATCTGCCGGTTTCCGCTTCCACATTGCCTCTGACGGAAGTTCTTGGTATTTTCATTCGCATTTTTATCGCTTACAACTCACACCGTGTGAAAACAGTCTTGAAACTCCCCAAAGATCAAATCCTTGATATCTTTCGCGAAACCAAAGCGCTGCTTGAGGGCCATTTCCAGTTGACATCGGGACTGCACAGCAAGCAGTATTTTCAGTGCGCGAAAGTCATCCAGTATCCGAAATACCTCCACCTTCTTGCAGGAGAGATTGCCAAGCACTACGAATACAGCGAGATCGAAGTCGTCCTCTCTCCCGCGATCGGCGGCATCGTCGTCGGGACGGAAGTCGGAAGAATGATCGGTGCCAGGACGCTGTTCACCGAACGTAAAGACGGCACAATGGAACTTCGGCGGGGATTTGAAATCCGCCCCGGTGAGCGCTGCCTCGTCGTTGAAGATGTTGTAACGACGGGGGGATCCGTTTTCGAAGTCGTCGATATTGTGAAAAAGGAAAAAGGAGTCCTAGCCGGGGTTGGTTCGATTGTCGACCGGAGCAACGGCACCGTGAAATTCGAAGCAAAATACTTCTCGGTCCTTCAGCTGGAGGCGGTGGCCTACAAACCTGAAACGTGTCCCCTTTGCCGGGACGGCATCCCGGTGACGAAACCCGGAAGCCGGGGAAATTTCTGAAATCAATTCGAGTGAACCGTGAAGGCAACGGACAACTTTATCTTTGCACAACGCCATGCTTGAACAGCTGAAGACGTTGCTGGGTCACCAGCTCGCGTTCCATATCGTCGTGTCGTTCCTCATCTTTGCCGGTTTGATTATCCTCGGCTGGATCCTCAGGCGTTTCCTCGAGACAGCCGGCCGCAGGATCACGGCTCGTACGCAAAGCGAACTCGACGATATTCTGCTGGAGATCTTCCTGCCGAGGATCAAATGGTTATCGATTGTCCTGGCGTCTTACCTCGCAATCGACGAGATCGAGAAATCGATTCCCGTAAGCGATCTGAATGCCCACCGGATCATCGGCTATATCAGCGCTGCCGTATCCGTCCTGTTCATCGTTGCGATCACCTTCCTTGCCATCCAACTCCTCAACGCATCGATCAAACATTTTGTCGTCGCGCAGGCAAAGAAAACCTCTTCCAGGGTTAATGAAGCACTGATTACCCTCATCAACAGGCTGACGAATTCGCTCATCGTGTTCATCGCCCTGATCATGGTCCTGGGAACGTTCGGAGTGAACGTCAGCAGTTTGCTTGTCTTCCTGGGAGGCAGCTCGGTGGCCGTCGCCCTCGCAGCCCAGGATACGCTGTCCAACATGATCGCCGGCTTCACCATCATGATCGATCGTCCCTTCCGTATCGGCGACCGTATCAGACTTCCCTCGGGCGAGATCGGCGATGTCTTTGAGATCGGTCTCCGGAGCACGAAGATCCTCGACGCCGACAACAACATGATCATCAATCCGAATGCGGAGCTCGTCAAGACGAAGATCGTCAATTACTCCTATCCTGAGAACCATATGCGCGTGGTGGTCGATGTGGGCGTGGCGTACGGCACCGATCTCGATCGTGCCAAGAAGATCCTCGTTGAACTGGCCCGCAACCATCAAAACCTCCTCAAAGACCCCGGACCGGAGGCGTTTACGACCTCGCTCGGCGATTCTGCGGTGACCCTGCAGCTCGTCGGCAGGACCGATGATTTCCGCAAACGATTCAAGACCGAGACCGAACTCCGCGAACAGATCTATTCGGCCTTCAACAAAGAGAAGATCGAAATTCCATTTCCTCAACGGGTGGTCAGGGTCATGAAGGACCCTTCCTGATGCCAACTCCAAGAGTCCTGAGGAGTGAGAAGAAGTATTCAGGAAAGGTCTTCGACCTCATTGTCGATGAGATTCTCTACCCGTCGGGCAACAAGTCGGTTCGCGAAGTTGCGGCGCACCCCGGCGGAGCGGTCATCGTCCCTCTTCACGCAAACAATGATATCGTCCTCGTAAGACAGTTTCGCTACCCCATTCAGCAAGCGATCTACGAATTGCCGGCTGGAAAGCTGAATCCCGGTGAAGACCCGGCAGTTTGTGCACGTCGCGAGTTGGAAGAAGAGACCGGTTATCAGGCCGCAACCTGGAAAAAGCTCACGGCAATCTTCACGACACCTGGCTTCTGTAACGAGCAGTTGCATATCTATTTGGCAACCGATTTGTCGAAGTCCGTGCGGGGACAGCAGCTGGAGGAAGGGGAGGCAAGCCTTACGGTAGAAACCTTCCCTCTTCGTCGTGCAATTGAGATGATCGAACGTGGGGAAATCGTCGACGGAAAAACAATTTGCGGAATTCTCCTTGCCGAACGAACAAGACGATAGCTATCCGAAAGGCAGGACGTACAGGCTTGACCTGAAGCGTTGTGTTGTTCAATCGTGCGGCGGAGAGCTGGCAGAACTCAGTTACTATGAGCGGAATAACTGGGTGACGGTTGAATACAAGTGCAACAAATGTGGCCGGGAATTTACCGTTAAAATCGAGGGATAGTTTCCCGCCGAGACGCTCCGCGCTTTTCATTTTTGAGAATTTCTTATCCTGCGACGGTTGAATTGATCTTTCCGGGTTTTTTCTCAGGAACTCCGGAATCTGTGCCTGCGCCCACTTGGTTTTGGTCAAATCGTAAAGTACATTTTAGTGTCGACGGACTCAAAGTCTGTGACGGAACGTACATTGTAGGCCATCTTTTCTTTGCATCCTTCAGCAACGCGTGAGAACGACAGAATGACCCGCAAACACTTTTTTCGAAAGCCCACCCAACGAGAGCAGCTCAAGTTCGAGCAAATTCTGCTTGAACAGATGCAGGTGCAGCGCTGGGCGGTTGTTCTGTTCGTCGGCGCGTTGCAGTCCGATGTGTTGGTCACGCTGAATTAGGATTGTGTTCGATGAAAACGCTGAAGTGGCTTGTCCTTCTATCCCTGTCGCTGGTGATCCCGGTGCTGCTGGTAAAAATTGCACGTAGGTCGGACGGGCCGACCGATCAGGATCGCCGGTACGACATCAATGACTATCTGACCGAAGTAGGGTTATGAGGTCAGCGCCCGCTGAATGAAGTCGATGATCGTCTGAGCGTCTGCGAGTGGCTGGCGCGATGCTGAAGTAAAATCCTCCGCAATACGCGACTGAAGCCTTTTTGCTGCACTCCTGACTTCCTCCGGCAAGGAAGTATCTTCTGCAATCCCACGCACCTGCCTCATGAAATCACCGCCATACTGTTTCTCGGAAATGCGTTGCTGATACTCCGTCACGGCAAGACCGACAGCGCGTCTCGCGGCGGTTCTCACCCTTCCTGCATTCCCCAATCTCTGCGCTTCGCGCGCACGGCCAAGTTCCTTTTCGACTTCGTCAAGCCAGCCCACGCGCCCTCCGATTTTGGGATTCTGTCGCAGCTGTCAGGTTCGGCGCCTCACGGTCATGCAGCAATTCCCGGAGAATCGCAGTGAACTCGTTCCGTCGTTCCAACTGGGGAACGTGGCCACACTGTTCGATGAAATGAACACGTGCGTGAGGGATCGAACGCTGCATGATCTCAATCGATTCCATCGAGAGCAGTCGGTCTTCCCTGCCCCAAATGATGTCTACGATCATCGTCAGCTCACCAAGTTCGTTGTTGACAGCATGATCCTGCCCAAGCGTCTGGGTGAACTCTGGAACACGCCGTTTGAGCAGATCTTTGAGGATCGCCTGGTAGAATGGTTTGAAGTACCAGGGGTAGCGGAACCAGAGGGTATCGAGCAATCGGCGTACATCCCGAACGGATTTCGTTTGAAATAGTGCTTTCTGTTCGGTC
>DATDNS010000361.1:0-2317 GCA_036518155.1 Bacteroidota bacterium | reverse complement strand
TACATCGATAATTCCCTCACGCTGGGCGCGTTCGCCTACAGCGGACAAGCGTCGCTCGCTGATGCCGCAGCTCCACAAATGAATTCCTTTACACTGTTCGGCGGGGACTTTAATGGATCCTACGATCGGTTCAACCTGTTTGGAGCGGTGCAGGTCCGAAAAGATGACAGCCCGTTTGTGACGATGGAAGGAATATCTGCGAAAAGCACGGTAATGTTTGCGGAGCTCGATGTTACCGTGTTCCCCTGGCTGCTACCGGGAGTTCGCTATGAGGTCTGGAATGGTCAGGCGCTGGATGCGGGCAACAATGTTGTCTCTTTTACAGACTCACAGATTGTACCGGGTATCGTTGCGCTCATTCGTCCCAACGTCAAAATGACGCTCCGTGCGTCGTTCGCAAAGCAGAATACCGAAGCTGATCCAAACGGAAACCCGCTTTTTGTCCCAGGGCAGTCTGTTCAGGCGGGTCAGGTGGTGCTGGCCCTTGCTGTTGGTATCTGATAGGCTTGGACCTGGGTTTATCTGAAATTCATTAACAATTCATCGAAAGAAAGGATTTTTGAACATGAAAAAATATCTTGGATTGTTCATTTCTTTGGCAATGCTTGGAGGAAGCGGAAATCTTCTCCAGGCGGGCAACATCGCAGGGAAGGTAACGGCGCACGGGGTAAAAAATGGTGCGGATGCCGTAATCTACATTGAGAAAGTCGAAGGGAAAAGCTTCCCCGCACCGAAAGAACACGCGCGGATGGATCAAAAAGATCTCAAATTCTCTCCGCACGTTTTGCCGATCCTCGCTGGGACAACAGTTGATTTCAGGAACAGCGACGACGTTCTTCACAACGTTTTCTCGCCGGATCAATGCTCGGATAAAATGAATCTGGGCACCTGGCCAAAGGGACAATCTCGTTCGTACACGTTTAAGAATCCCGGCTGTCAATCGGTCATGCTTTGCAACGTGCATCCGGAAATGGAAGCCTGGGTACTGGCGCTCGAGACACCCTACTTTGCGGTCAGTGCCGCCGACGGTAGTTACGAAATCAAGAACGTGCCGCCGGGAAAATACACGCTGAAGATCTGGCACGAAAAACTCAAAGGGGTTCCGGTTCAGGTCGAAGTAACGGAAAAAGGTGAAGTAAGAGCCGATTTCGACATTCACAAATAACCGAAGGCAATTGCGGTGGCTGATCAGCTGAAATTCGTCAACCTGGAATGGCTCGATTCCAACTTCCCGTGCATGGCTGCGTGCCCGGTCCACACGGAGGCGGGGCGATACGTGTCGTTGATTGAAGAGGGGAAGTACCGGGATGCGTATCACGTTGCCAGGCGTCCAAACCCGTTCGCTTCGATTTGCGGCCGGGTTTGCGCGGCGCCGTGTGAAACGGCGTGTCGGCGCGGCACCATTGATCAGCCAATCGCCATCCGTGCCCTCAAACGGTTCGTCACCGAACGCTTTGGGGTCGAAAGCATGGTCGACCTCGAGAAACTGAAGGAGGTCTTTGGGAAATCAGTCAAGAAGAACGGTATCAAGGTCGCCGTGATCGGGGCGGGTCCCGCAGGATTATCGTGCGCGCACGACCTCGCCTTGCTCGGCTATGAAGTAACCGTCTTTGAAGCCCAGCCTGTGGCAGGTGGTATGCTTCGGCTTGGCATTCCCGAATACCGGCTTCCGCGTGAATTGATTCGCCTTGAAATCAACGCAATTCTCAGTCTTGGAGTGGAGCTCAAACTCAATTCCTCGGTCGGACGTGACTTCACGATCAGTGATCTAAAGCGACAGGGCTTTCGCTCCATTTTTGTCGCCATTGGTTCTCACAAGAGCAGAGATCTCCAAATCAAAGGAGTCGAACTTGACGGTGTATTCCGGGCGGTGGATTTCCTCCTGAATGTCAATCTTGGATTTCGCGTCGAGATTGGACAAAAGGTTGTGGTTATTGGAGGCGGGAATGTCGCAATCGACGTAGCACGGACGGTGGCACGCCAGGAAAAAGTAGAGGTGGGACACGTTACCGAAGTGGCTGAGGCCCTCGACGTTGCGCGTTCAGCCGTCCGTTTTGGCGCCAAAGAAGTCCATATGGTTTGCCTCGAAGATTGGAACGAAATGCCGGCATCGAAAGTGGAAATTGACGAGGCACTTGAAGAACGAATCCATATTCATCCGCGTAAAGGCCCAGGCAGAATCGTGGGCGAAAACGGGAAGGTGGTCGGGTTCGAGACAATCGACTGTGTCTCTGTTTTCGATGAGCAGAAGCGTTTCAGCCCAAAGTTTGCGGCCGGTTCGGAAAAAATCATCGACGCCGATACCGTGATCATGGCC
>DATDNS010000360.1:0-7114 GCA_036518155.1 Bacteroidota bacterium | reverse complement strand
GACACTGTCGCCGTTCGAGATTGTGCCCGTCACACCCATCGCGTCGAGCCGATTTGTCGTCATCCCCTGGTTCTGCTGGAAATAAGCGGTAACGGCAAATCCCGTGTTGCCGCTCAACATCGCCGATGTGAGTCCGATCTGATAGAAACCGCTGGCATTCGCCTGCACGCTGTTCGCCTGACCGACATACATATTACTGGCGGCGACGTCGGCACCCGGTATGACCGCCCCGAGATCGTCCTTCACCGTCCCTACGATCTGCGCGGCTGCTGCGACGATCGAGATGTTAAGCCCGGACGGATTTCCAACGATATAGAGGAATTGATACGGCGGTGTGACAATTCCCGGAGGATAAGGGTTGACACCAAGATGTACCCGCCACGGTCCACCTGAGGTGTCCGCACCCATCGCAATCTGATAATTGCCACTCCCGTTCGTCAGCGCCCACCACCCCGGGCCATTGTCTTTCTTGGCCGAGGATTCCACGCCGACAAAAATATTCGCAGCGCTCTTGCCAACAGGGACTGTGACAGTCCCCGAAAGTGTGTGTGCCGGAGACGCCAATGCATTCACCGTACCCGTCACGGTCAAATTTGCGGCGCCCTGGCTGAACAACATAACATATTTTCCCGGCGCCAGTCCGATCGGGATCTTGTTGAGAGTCGTGACACCGTTCGCCGTTCTGTCATAGTCAGGCGGACCGTTACCACCGGAGGTATCACCATCTGTTTGAGAAAAAGCCTGCCAAAGCAAGTCCGTTCCGGGTTCAATTGTGCCGTTGGCATTGACATCGTACCAGATCTGGACTTGTGCCGTAGCCCCAACAGGGGAAACGTGATATGACCACCAGACCGAGTCGCCGGAGGTCATCGTAAATGTCGTGGAAGAACCATTCACCTGGAGACTGGAAATCTGAGAAAACGAAGAAACCGTCAGCAGGACGGTCAACAACGAAACAAAACCAATAACCTTGCGAGTCATAATGATCCTCCTCCGTGAGTTTTGTATAATATGCGAACCCTTTTGGAAGAATGCACCCACATTCTTGTGTGTATTCACTCATAGAGCAGCCTTCGTGACGTGACGCACACATTCTTTTTCAAACCTGATCATGCCCGACGATGAGTCTCGCGTTCGAAGTCCCCCTTCAAAATGAGGACTAACGGTCAAGGTGAACGTCCGTTCGCATCGTCGTTGATCATAGTTCTAACGAGACCGGCTCTTTCATAAGAATCTCGTTTTCAATGAGTATGGAACGCATCCGGCCCGCAACATACCGTTCTTCGCCCAGCTATTCAGCGGGTGGTTCATGTGAGAGAGGTTTCGAAAAGGACATCTTGTATCCATCCGGGTCGAGTACTCGGATCAGTCGCACACCCCACGGCATATCTGTCGGCTCCACATCGAGCGTTCCGCCGTGATTCTTGATTCTCTGTGCCAGCTCGTCCACGCTCTGGTCCGTCGAGAACCGCAAAGAAAATCCGAGTCCTTTGATACGATCCCACCCTTTTGCTCCATCGTCCTGATTGATCGAAATACCGACATCCCCCGCCTTCAGCGCTACGCTTCTCAGTTTGCCGTCGCGCTCGATCTTCCTGTCTATACCGAAGCCCAGGACTTCCGTATACCACGCCAGGCTTTTTTGAATGTCTTTCACTGTCAACGAGACTGTGAGAGAGCGCGCCTGGAATGGCAGTTCCTGCATGGTTTCTTTGCTCATTGATCCTCCTCTTTTGGTGTATTTGACACACCAACATAAACAATCAGACCGCCTTTCGGCGTTCCGGGTGTCGCATAATATCCCGGTCTCGTTCTACGTTAAAAATCAGCTTGCCATTCTGCTGCTAGACATACCGGATGGTGTATATGGCGGTTCCTCCTATTTCGAATTTGCCAAAACAGGGAGAATTAATCCTTTTTTCATTCCTTCGGACGATTTCTTTTTTACCATGTTCGGCCATATTCTCAAGAACAAAAGCACCCATTGGCATGCTCGACAGCAGCTTCGTCGCAGGTGGGAATAGAGGTTAACGATCACAGTAAGGGAGCAGAACAAACAATGAACAACGTGCCCAGGATGGATCAGAAAGAAAGACCCCGTCGTGCACAACAGCCCAAGGTCAGGAAAGTGAAGGTCAGGCGTTCGCACAAACAATGGCTTGAACTGTTCAGGCGTGCCCGTGATATCGCACAGACGACACATACATACGAGTTCGGCGAATCGAAGTAACCTTTCTATTGAAGCCGGGTGTGATCTTGATGCGTTCAATTGATATAGATTGAATTGAGAGAGGTGGGTCGGTTCCTGAGGATCGATAGCCACGCGGCCAGGGGCGATCCGTATTTTCCCATCATTTCAACTGCCCTTCCCGAAAATGGTAGTACTTTCGCTGATATGGAGGATTTCGCAAGAGTCGAGACACATTTTTCCTGGCACGAATAGTGATTTTTTCCGCGCCTAACGAGTCAGTTGTCGTTTGAAGAAGTCTCTTGTCACATCTTCTTGATTCCGGTCTTGACGCTCAGATCCTTTCTTGCCGCGCTCTTTCTCTTGGGATGGTCGCTTCTCGAGGCCCAGCCACTGACAAACCTCGACCGCCAGCGCGGCCACATTATGCTCAGATTCACCCGCGACGATGTTACCGGTCACTACCACGATGTGAACGCACTCGGCGATGGTCTGGGTCAACGATTCCGGGAAGCCGATTCACAAATCGACTCCGCTGCGACGTTGGAACATATGTACGGCATCATCGCGCAGACGCTCATGAGTCTCAACGACTCGCATACGGCATTCATTCCTCCCCGGAATCCTTCCCTCATCCGCAACGGCTGGAACATGAAAATGATCGGCGACAGTTGTTTTGTTACCGACGTCGAACCCGGCAGCGATGCGGACTCGAAAGGGTTGAAACCGGGAGCTTTCATACGAGGCGTCAGTCATAAGATTCCCACCCGCCAGGTGCTGCACGAATTTGACTATCTCACGAGAGTCCTGTCTCCTGAACGTCCCACAATGTTGACTGTCGAAGGCCCCGACGGATCGTTGAAGGACCTGGTTGTCTCTCCAGTCGTGGTGCGCCGGTTCAGGCCGATCGATTTCGCAGGACAGACGGGAGATATTGAATTCGCCAACTATTTGCGTGCGCACGACCGCCAGGATTCCAAAGACTGTCAGCGTTTGAAGATCTTCCGGAATGAACTTGCGATCTGGAAAATCCCCCGGTTCGCGATGTCCAGCAGGGAACTGGAAAGCGCGATGGAAAACGTGGCGGGGTCAGGTTCACTCATCCTGGATTTACGATGCAACCCGGGTGGCTATGCAACAAATCTCGCACGGCTTGCCGGCTACTTTTTCGGTCACGACGTGACCCTCTGCTATCTGGAAAGCCGGGGGATCAAGGATTCGATCGTCGCCGTGCACGAGAAACATTTCTATGACGGGAGAGTGTTCGTTCTTATCGACAGCAAGTCCACCTCTTCGGCGGAAGTGTTTGCCAGGACGATGCAACTCCGTCATCGGGGACTTGTGCTTGGAGACGCATCAGGAGGAATGGTAGCGAAGGCCGAGTATTTTCCCAGGAAGATGGGAGCCCAGCAGGTTGTTGCCTATGGATCGTACATCACTACCGCTACGATCATGATGCCGGATGGTTCGCATTTGGAGGGCTCGGGGGTAATACCGGATGTCCGGATCATTCCGACGTCTTCGGACCTCGCCGCCGGACGCGACCCCGTTCTCGCTCACGCAGCCCAGCTGGCCGGTTTTTGCATCGACGCCCGGCAAGCAGCGGAGCTGTTCCCGATTGAATAACGATGGCAGGATTCTATGATTCTGTACGCTTGTGTGTCAGGACGTTCCTCCTGACATCAGGGGAGACCGGCTTGTGAAACGATCCTCCCGCCTCAATCTTTCTTCCTCAGAACCATAATCGTGACATCGTCGGTTTTTCGTGCGGAAGAACGAAACGCCGCCCAGTCCCTCATGCACGCTTCGATCAATTCCCCGGGACCGAGGTGCGATTCGCGTGCGACGAGAGCCGACAGTTGCGCCTCGCTGTATTCCTCGTCGGCTTCATTGCGGGCTTCCGTCAACCCGTCGGTATAGAGAAAGAGAAGGTCGTTCCTGCCGAGTTGCATCGACCGCGAGGTATATTCGGCGTGGAAGAACGTCCCGAGCGGCAATCCCATGCTTTCGATCGAACGGATCTGACTGTTCCGGACAACCAGGGGATAACAATGCCCCGCATTGCATATTTCAACTTCACCCGAATGGGAGACCTTGCCGCAGACGAGCGTTGCAAAGTTCGAAGACAACGTGCTCTCGCAGTATAGCCGATTGGCGCGCTCCACCATCCTTGCGAGTGGAATATCGGTCGCCACAAGCGATCGGAACATTGCGTGGAGATGTGACACGAGGAGCGATGCAGCGACACCTTTTCCGGCAACATCACCGAAGAAGAAGTATGTTTCACCCTCCTTCGTCGGCGAAGGGACGACATCACAATAGTCTCCGCTCACCGGACCGACCGGTTCGTAGCGATAATCCAGCGTCCAGCCCTTGACATCCGTGTTGCGTGTCGGCAGCAGGTTGACCTGCACTTCCGCGGCAAGCTGCAAATCACGCTCGATCGCCCGTTGCTGTTCATCAGAGAGGTGGGAAAGACAGACTTTGACGAGCGGTTCGACTCTGAGGTATTGCGGCTCAATGTCTTCGTGACAGATCTCGCATAATCCGTACGTGCCGTCGTTGAGACGCTCGAGTGCCATTTCAACGTCCTGCAACAATTTTACGAGTTGCGGGGTCTTTCGCTCCTGCCGGATGAACGCCTGAAGCCGCTCACGCCGTTGGAGAAGTTGAGCACGAATTGAAGTATTCTGTAAATCTTCCACGGTGTTCCTCCTTCTCATGCCGGATTCATGACATCAGTGTTACGAATCATGGTCTTGCATGTTTCATCACGCCAAATACTCAGGATAACCCAAATCGCTGCGATGCTTACGCACAACAACGTCCCTCGTTGACCTCCGGGATCGAGAGTAACCCGGGACAGTAGGTGTGTACGTTCTCTGCTGCTGCGGCTTCGTCTTTTGTCCCGGGCTCAGAATGTTTCACGTGATCCTGGAATCACAGAACGATCCGTGAACGTTGCGACAGCCGATCCATCGCCCCGAATACGTATGAGCATTTGCCGTCATTTCATTTTTGAGAATGTGAAAAACGACTGCAGTTTCTTTTCGCAACACTTTTCTCCATATTACACGCATCATCTCCAGCGATCTTCCCAACCATGACCAGATCCACCACCATCACTGCCGTCCTTATCCTTTCGATGCTCGTCCTCTCGTGCGGTTCGAAACACGATGACGAACGACCGCAGCCTCCACAGCGTGCAAATGTTTTTGCGGCAAGCGGCATCGTCGTACAACCAAGACCGCTCGACAATGTTGTCATCTCGTCCGGGACTGTCCTCGCGTCGGAGGCTGTCGACCTGGCGGCCGAAGCCTCGGGACGAATCGATGTCATTCAGTTCAATGAAGGAACACACGTAAAGAAGAATGACCTGCTCGTCAAAATCAACGACGACGACCTCCGTGCGCAGCTCAAAAAGACCGAATTGCAGATAGCACTCGCGTCCGACCAGGAACAACGGCAGCGGCAGCTGCTGGAGACAAAGAATACGAGCCAGGAGCAGTACGACATCGCGGTGAACCAGCTCGGCTCATTTCGTGCGGACAGAGAGAATCTTCTTGCGTCCATACGCAAGCGTGAGATTCGTTCCCCTTTCGACGGCATCATCGGCCTTCGCTACGTGAGCGTGGGGGCTTATGTTTCGCCGACTACCCGGATTGCGACAATCCAGAAGGTTAATCCCCTCAAGGTCGATTTCGCCATCCCGGAGAAATATGCCGGACAGGTCCACGTCGGAGACCCCGTTCAGTTTGTCAGCGACGAAACGAAGCGGCAGTTCTGGGGGAAGTTGTATGCGATTGAACCGAAGATCGAACCGACGACCCGAACACTCCAACTCAGGGCGCTGTGTGATAACAGTTCCGAAACGATTTTCCCCGGCGCCTACGTGCAGATACGGCTGCGCTTGAAGCAGACCGAGAATGCGCTTGTCATCCCGACACAGGCGGTAATACCCGTTCTCAAAGGACAAACGGTGCTTCTGAAGAAAAACGGTGTTGTGGTTTCGGTGAAGGTAAAGACGGGGATTCGAACCTCCACAGAAGTTGAAATTACCGACGGCCTTGCCGCGGGAGACACCGTCATCACGACCGGCATTATGCAATTGCGTCCGGGAGCGGAAGTCAATGTCACCACAAAGTAGTTCCCCTGCAGACGTCTCCTCCGTAATGAACAAAACGCCCCGTCCATGAGTCTCGCGTCGCTGAGTATAAAACGCCCTGTCCTGGCGATTGTCATGTCGCTGGGCATTTTGCTGTTCGGCGTGATCAGTTTTACCTTCCTCGGCATCCGGGAATATCCCGCGATTGACCCGCCGATTATCAGCGTGCGCACGAGCTATTCCGGCGCCAACGCGGAAGTCATGGAATCGAAGATTACCGAGCCGCTCGAAAAGGCGATCAACGGCATTGCCGGCGTCCGCAATATTTCATCCAGCAGCAGCCAGGGAAGCTGTTACATTATCGTCGAATTCAATCTCGATGCCGACCTTGAAGCTGCGGCAAACGACGTGCGGGACAAGGTCTCCGCCGCAGCACGCTCGCTCCCCCAGGATATCGATGCGCCCCCCGTTGTCACCAAAGCCGACGCCAATTCCGACGCCATCATCTCGCTCACGCTCCAGAGCGATACCAAGAATGAGCTCGAAGTAAGCGATTATGCGGAGAATGTTATTGCGCAGAACCTCCAGACCATCCCCGGCGTCAGCTCGGTCAATATCCAGGGGCAGAAACGCTACGCGATGCGCATGTGGATGGATCCCGCCAGACTCGCAGCTTACGGGTTGACGCCGCTTGACGTGAAGGACGCACTCGATCGCGAGAATGTCGACCTTCCGTCGGGCAAGCTTTCCGGCGACCAAACCGAACTCATCGTCAACACCAAGGGACGCCTCCGGACACCGGACGATTTTAACAACCTTAT
>DATDNS010000359.1:0-2658 GCA_036518155.1 Bacteroidota bacterium | reverse complement strand
TTCGGGCAAACGGTCGACTGCCCGTTCAAGGATATCTTTCAATTCGGCATTCATAAGCGTTCCTATGGGTGTCTCGTTGGCCTGCGGCTCCGGTTGCTGTCCGTGAATGAGTGTGGAGTCGTCCGGACTGTCGGGTACTGCCGGCGCGAAGCGTTTCCGGTGCTTTACCCGTGCGAGAGCCTCGTTCATCGCGATCCTGATAAGCCACGTCGAAAACAGCGACCGCCGCTCAAAGCGGGGCAGCTGTTCGTAGGCTTTGATATAAGCCTCCTGAATCACGTCCTCGATCTCGTCCTCATCCGCCAGGTATGAGCGAACGATCCTGAAGAGTCGTTGATTGTACTTTCGCATGATGAGCTCATACGCGGATTTTTCCCCGTTCATTACCCGCGTAATGATCTCTTCATCGCTAACAGTCTGGGCTGTTTCTTGTTTCGCGGATTCCATACGAGCTCGCCTGACGATTCGGTTAACCTTTTCCGACACCCATTAGATAACGCTGACGCCGAAAGGTTACAGGGAAATATACGAGATTTCTGTAACCTTTTCAGCCCTTCCCTCTCTAATCACTAAACCAACTCACAATCACTAACAAAGGAGGAACCCCCGTGGATACAACAGCAAACAGTGCAATTGCCGGTTCAACGCAACGACCGTCAACCGCGGCACGTGCACATTCAACCGACGCAGGTACAGCGAAATTGGCGACCATAAGGCTCGTCCTCAGGCTCACCTTCACCGTCGTTCCCATCGTTGCCGGCCTCGACAAATTTACGAACCTGCTCACGAACTGGGAAGCATATTTGAATCCGATGCTCGTTCACGTGCTTCCAGTCGGGCCTGCCGTGTTTATGAAGGTCTCAGGAGTCATTGAGATCCTTGCCGGAATCATCGTCTTCTATCGTCCCAGGATCGGCGCGCTGATCGTGTCGGCGTGGCTCGTTGCCATCGCCCTCAGTCTGCTCGCGAGCGGACATTACCTCGACGTGGCAGTGCGGGACCTTGTCATGGCCGTTTCGGCATTTACTCTCGCAAGTCTCACGCAGGCCGTCGAGTTGCAGAGACAGCGTGAATAGCAGTCGACCCGATAATGCGAACATTCGATGGTGCACCAACAGGTAACTCAATCAAATCACAATTCATCACACAAAGGAAAGATTATGAGCATTCGAACGTTCAGTTCATTCATCGTGGTTCTGGCACTCATTGCCGGCATCGCGAACTCCCACGGCAACAATACGCCGGCCACGACGGCGGGAAGCAAAGCCATCGGGAAGGCCGCGTTTCAACGGGATATGCGGAAGTTGTGGGAAGACCATATTACCTGGACACGCCTGTTTGTCATCAGCGCTCTGGCCGACTTGCCTGACAAAGCGGCGACAACGCAGCGCTTGTTGCAGAACCAGACCGACATCGGCAACGCGGTGAAGTCGTTCTACGGCGAAGCTGCCGGCAACAAATTGACCGACCTGCTCAAGACACATATCATCACCGCGGCCGAGCTTGTCGGAGCTGCGAAAGCAGGAGACAAAGCCAAGCAACAGGACGCAACAAAGCGCTGGTATGCCAATGCCGATGAAATCGCTCTCTTTCTGAGCGGTGCAAATCCAAAGAATTGGCCCGCGGAGGAGATGAAATCCATGATGCGCGAGCACCTCGACGCGACGACGGCAGAGGTTGTTGCCCGTCTCACAGGCGATTGGGCCGGGGATGTTGCCGCTTACGGCAGGATCCACAATCAAATTCTCGGTATGGCAGACATGCTGAGTGAAGGCATCATCAGCCAGTTTCCGGAGAAATTTGAATAGGATGGCAGCAATGCTGCGTGGGGGACGATGACCTCCACCTCACCAGGTTCCCGAGCGAACGGTGGGGGTCATCTTGCGTGGGTGGTCATCTGGAGTGGCCAGATTCAAGAGAATTATGTCTCGTTGCACTGCGCGTGCAGCGGTTACTTTCTTCTAGAAGAAAGTAACCAAAGAAGGTTGTCGAATTCGTAACGCGCTGTAGAGCTCACCCCACGTGCTGGGATTTCGTGCCTCAAAAAGAAGGCGAGAGAACCGGCACGAAATCAATTTCCCGCGCTGAATCTGCTCACCCTCAAACCCGACGAATTCGACTCACCGCAAAAGCCGCTTACGCGCCGCCTCAAAAAATCTGTTGCATTTGCTTCTGAGCGTTGGTCTCCGAAATCACCCGGCGCTGCGCGTTAGTGGACCTACCGTGCGTTCATTTCGCCGGCCGACCTATCATTAGATCCTCCGGCGAAATATCGGCCTGCCGCGATGGCAGTTCTCCGTGCGCGTATTGATTTCGGACCGTTTTTTGCCGTTCCGACGAAAGTCGGGACGAGCATCCCTTCGGGACTTGGTTACTTCTTTTTCGGTAAAAAGAAGTAACTGGCCGTAGGCCACGAGACATCATTCAGTAGGTTGTGCGGCTGGGGCTTTTGATACCTTCCGCAAGGACCTTCATTGGCGATTCAATAAAGCAAGAAGCCAGTCAGGCGATTGTCCCGCCTTCCAGGATTCCGCTACAGAGCGAATCCGACCTTTTGAGCGGGATTCAGAGAGCGGAACGTCGTCGATCACGCCACGAGTGTCGTTCTCTCCTCGCAATGACATTACCGTGGTTGTTGTTGCTGTTGCTTTTGTGCGC
>DATDNS010000358.1:0-7214 GCA_036518155.1 Bacteroidota bacterium | reverse complement strand
AAGAAACCGACGATCGTTGTCATCTACATCGGCATCAACGATGTGTGGCACTTTCTCTTGAACGGAAACGGCACGCCGAAAGACAAGTATGAGACTGGACTGGCGGACATTATCGGTCGTATACAAAAGGTGGGTGCGCGTGTAATCCTCTGCACGCCGAGCGTTGTCGGAGAGAAGCATCACGGCGACAATCAACTCGATGCCCAACTCGACGAATACTCGGACATCAGCCGGCGTGTTGCGAACGCGTCCGGAGTTTCACTCTGCGATCTTCGGAATGCGTTCATCAACTACCTCAGTACGCATAACCCGGAGAACAAGGAGAAGGGAATCCTGACGGTCGACGGAGTTCACTTGAACAGTGAAGGCAATGAGTTTGTCGCAGCAACGATGATGAAATGCCTGGAGCAGTGACCCTCACCGTCTCAGGCTACCCGTTGCGATGTGAGGGTCATTGTGCCGAGATCAGCCGGGCGTGGCGCCGCGGAGAATTCTCGAAGGCAAAAGAATAATCGACTTGAGGAGTTGGAAGACACCGTCGACTGCGATTCCGACAATTCGGAACGGTAACAATAAGAGCCAGACGATGGGATAGAGGACAATCGCTGCCAGCGCCAGAGGCCAGCAGAAGAAGAGGAGAAGAAGCCACAGAAGGAATTTTATCATCGTTTACTCTCCTTTACCACCTGCAATACGGAAGAACGCGGGTCAATGTTGCAGTCGTAAGAGTCTACAATGCGTTGCTTTGCAGCGCTGAAATGTTGAGCCCGACCCGCGTGTTGTACAGCTTCAACCAGTTTCACTTCACTCCCGTTCCCTTCAAAAAGACCCAGAACCATCCCCCTCCGCACTGTGTTACAATATTCCGGGTTCGTATCCGTCTACAAGTAAAAGGGCACGATGGTTTCCGCAATCGACATACAGAAGAACGCCGAGAAGATCGATTCCACCGTCAAGACTGAACGCCGCCGACTGCTCGATTTTATCCGCAAACGTGTGCGAAGCGAAGAAGATGCGGAAGATATCCTGCAGGATGTTTTTGTTCAGCTCGCTTCCAACTACAGCGTTACGGAACCGATCGAACAACTGACATCGTGGCTGTTCACGGTTGCGCGGAACAAGATCATCGATCTGTACCGCAAAAGGAAACCGGAATCGCTCCCCGTGGAACGCACGGAGGACGATGAGCACCCTGTCCTGGCCGACCTTTTGATGGATCCGAGACAGGACCCGGACACTGTGTACGAACGCTCGCTGCTCTGGTCGGAGTTCGCCGACGCCCTCGAGGACCTGCCCGACAACCAACGCGAAGTATTTGTGATGCACGAATTCGAAGGAAGAAGTTTCAAGGAAATCGCCGAGCTGACGGGCGAACCAGTCAATACGCTGCTTTCGCGCAAACGGTACGCAGTTCTGTATCTTCGCGAACAGCTTCAGGAATTATACGATGAACTATTCAATCAAAGGAGAGTACCATGAAACTCTGGTGGCCGTTAAGGATAGCAAAATTTGCTGCAACCGCCGTCATCATCCTGTTGGCGATCGGTTACGTCGTGATGGGATTGTGGAACGCCCTCATTCCCGACCTTTTCAAAGGTCCCGTCATCAGCTACACTCAGTCGATCGGACTTCTGCTTCTGACCCACTTCCTGTTCCACGGATGGGGACGGTGGCGGTATTCGAACGGATGGAGACATCGCCATTGGAAACATCGGATGGAAGAACGGCTCGCTTCCATGACGCCCGATGAACGCAAGAAATATGAAGACGAATGGCGCCGCCGCTGCGGCTGGGTGCCGGGCGAAGACAATGTAGAAAAGGAACAGTCGAAGGCGTAGAAGCGAGGAACCACAGGCTTGGCCGAAATGTTGGCAGGAGGACACCGGGTAACTCGACCACAATCCAACCAACATTGAGGAGGAATTCATGGAATCCATTTGGAGTGAAATTTTCAACCTGGTCTTTCGATGGGTGCACGTAATCGCCGGCATCCTGTGGATTGGCCATCTTTGGTATTTCAACTTTGTCAACGCGCAGGTCGCGAAGACGTACGACGATGAATCCAGGAAGAAAGTCGTTCCGGAACTCATGCCGCGCGCATTGTACTGGTTCAGGTTCGGCGCGCTCTACACGTGGATCACCGGATTTCTTCTGCTTGGTATCGTCTATTATGAAGGCGGAGCCCTCGTCTATTCGGAGCAGTCGCTGATGGCCGCAAGGATCTGGTCGATCGTTGCAATGGTGGTCGGTTGGGGCATTTATGACCAGGTCTGGAAACGTCTTGCGAAAAAGGAAGTCGCGGGGACACTTGTTTCATTCATTCTGCTCGCCGGTATGACGTATTTTTTGAGCACGATCATGTCGGGTCGGGGCGTATTCATTCACCTCGGTGCGGTGTTCGGAACAATTATGCTCTGCAATGTATGGATGCGGATTTGGCCCAACAGCAGAAAGCTGATCGCGGCGACGAAGGGGGGCACCCCGGCACCTGAAGGCGCGGCGGCGATGGCTTCGCTTCGGTCGAAACACAATACGTATATGTCGATTCCGCTGATTTTCTTCATGGTCAGCAATCATTTCCCGACTGTCTATGGCAGCGAGTACGGCTGGCTCATTGCTCTCGGATTTGTGGCACTCGGATGGCTTGGTGCGAAACGTCTGTATGTCATCTCGGGAAATCCGTCGACTGCAAAATTTTAGTCGTTCATCATAGTCAATTCACAGCAAAGAGGATGCTATGGTTCAGATACTTTCACTGGCTGCCGGAGCCTCTCTTCCATCGGGGGGGACAGCCGAACGCAAACCGCAGAATGGCGACCTCGAAGTCCTCGACGCCTACTCTGCCGCTGTTACAAGAGTTGTCGACCTCATTGCTCCGTCGGTCGTCAAGATCGATGTCTCTCATCACGTGCGGGGACGCGGATTCGGTCAACGCCGCCGCGAGCGCGGTCAGACTCCCGGACAGATTACCGGAAGCGGATCGGGTGTGATTTTTACGCCGGATGGCTTCATCCTTACAAACAGTCACGTCGTTCACCGTGCGGCGTCGATCAATGTCATTTTAGCCGATGGGCTAGAGTTGAAAGCACAACTTATTGGTGATGATCCCTACACGGACCTGGCGGTCATCCGCGTTACGGCGGACAATCTGCCGTCGGCGAACTTCGGCGATTCGCAGGCGATACGGATTGGTCAGCTTGTCATTGCAGTCGGAAACCCTTACGGGTTCCAGGCGACCGTCACTGCCGGAGTGGTCAGCGCTCTTGGACGATCACTCCGTGTCGATAGCGGCCGCTTGATCGACAACGTCATTCAGACCGACGCTGCGTTGAATCCCGGCAATTCGGGCGGACCGCTCGTCAATTCACGCGGCGAAGTGATCGGCATTAATACGGCGGCGATTCCGTGGGCACAGGGGATCTGCTTTTCAATCCCGGTCAACACCGCCAAACTCATCGCGGCCAGGCTGATCAGCGAAGGAAAGATCATGCGGGCGTATCTGGGGATCGGCGGACAGGTCGTCGATATTTCGCGGGCAGCGTTACGCGAGCATCAGCTGGCGGGTACACGCGGTGTTATGGTATCGCAGGTCGAATACCAGGGCCCTTCACAGCGTGCCGGCCTCCAGGAAGGCGACGTCATCGTTTCATTCGATTCCCACCGCATCGAGAGCATCGATGACCTCCATCGCTGCCTGACAAGCGAAGCGATTGGAAAAGAAGCCACGCTGGCAATTCTGCGTCTCGAGAAGAAACTCTTCGTGAAGATCATACCGCTCGAGCTTCCGGCAAAGTGACGTTTCTTCTTCGAAATCCGTACTTCCGCACGACAGGGCCTGCCGAACGCAGGCCCTTTGCTTTTCAAGCATACCGACGACACTTTCCCTGCTGCAGCATTGATGGTACAGCCGATTTTGATTAACTTGAATCCGCCAGCGGCAAGTGCAACCAGTATGTAGAACCCGTGAAACGTATTCTGACAACCCTCGTTCCAGTCTTCTTCGTCGGCCTCTTCACGGCGCAGGCCCAGGTCGTGCCCTTGGGCGTGATCCGCGGCCGCGTCATCGACGACTCCACACACACTCCGTTGTTTCTTGCCAATGCGTACGTGGCGAATACCGTTCTCGGGAGCGCCGCCGACACACTCGGAAGGTTTGTCATCAATCGCATCCCCGTAGGGCCGCAGACACTCATCGTCTCGTTTGTCGGCTACAAGACTTCCATTACGGACATCAGGGTCGATGAATCCGGCAGCTCCGACGTCGTCATCAGGTTGAAGCCCAAACAGCTTCAGGCGGCTCCCGTCGAGGTGACGGCGAGAATCCCAACCCAATGGAAAAGAGACCTCGAAAAATTTCAGCGTTGGTTCCTCGGCACCTCCGAGAATGCGCAACACTGCAGGCTACTCAACCCGGAGATTCTGGACTTTTCGTCGGGCGGTGACTGGATTGAATTTGAGGCGACTCCTCCCGAACAGCCGCTCCAAATCGAAAATCGGGCCCTGGGCTACAAGGTTTACTATATCCTGACCCGGTTTCGCTATGTCCAGAAGCATCTGGAAACGGGCGGAGTCGCACGCTTTGAGCCGCTGGTCCCGCGCGATTCGGACGAAGCTTTGCTGTGGCGTGAGAACAGAAGACAAGCGTACTACGGTTCGCTCCGTCATTTCCTTTCCTCGCTCATCAAGCGGACGTATGAAAAGGAGGGATTTGAGATTTCCCGGACCAACGACGTCCCGGGCAGGTACCACGAGGACGTTAACGTTGATGCGATGGTTCACCCGACGTCTTCGGCATACAGAAAAATGCTCACGTTCCGCGACTATCTCGAAGTCACATACACAAAAGCGAATGCCGAGGAGGGATATGAAACATACGAATGGCGGGTCGGGACGAAACTTCCCTCGGGACACCAGCAACAGACGTCGTGGATATTGCTTGACGCGCCGGACGTCATCGTGGACGCGGACGGAAACGTCGACGGTCCGTTCGTCATTCAGGTGATCGGGTATTGGACATTTCAACGGATCGCCAATCTGCTCCCGACGGATTACAAACCTTAACTGCAATCACGACGATGGCCAGAGTAAAACTTGAATTGCCGGGTCGATTTGGATTCTCCGTGGAATTGACCGTCCGCATCGGCGATATCAACTACGGCGGCCATCTCGGCAACGATGCGGTGCTTTCGTTGATCCACGAAGCGCGGGTTCAGTTCCTGAAACACCACGGGTATACGGAACTGAACATCGAGGGGAGCAGTATCATCATGGCGGACGCTGTCATCGTCTACAAAGCCGAGGGATTTCACGGCGACCGGTTGATTGTTGAAGTTGCCCCCGGTGAATTCCAGAATGCAAGCTGCGATTTCTTCTACAGGCTTGTCAACAAGGAGACGGGAACCGAAATCGCGCGGGCGAAGACCGGAATTGTGTTTTACGACTACGCTGCGAAAAAGACGTTAAGTGTCCCGGCGATGTTTCGGCAGAAATTCGCGCAGAGCTGAGCACGCTCTTGTAACTCTCTCAAATTCTCCTATATTTGGTACAGAGCGTCGCAGCGTTGCCGTCTGAAAAAATCCATGGACAGAGCACAAATCCTGAAGTTGATCGAAGAAGTCATCCGCGAGACGAACGCGAATGCCTGCTGTTCGGACGGCGTATGTACGGACCAGCTGTGTGTTGTCCACAACAAGGAAGGTGTCCGCAACATCATCAGCACCGGCGCCGACAGGATCACGACCGGCGTCGGCGTGCGCTCAGGACCCTTCGATATTTCGCTCGCGCGCATGATCGACCACACGCTGCTGAAGCCCGAAGCGACGAGGCAACAGGTCGAAGAGTTGTGCGCCGAAGCGAAACAGTACGGATTCGCCAGCGTGTGCATCAACCCCGGTTACGTGAAACTCTGCGCCCGCCTTCTGCGGGACACGACGGTGAAGGTCTGCACGGTCATCGGCTTTCCTCTCGGCGCAACGTCCACCGAAGCCAAAGCGTTCGAAGCCGAGCGCGCCATCCGTGACGGAGCCCGCGAAGTCGACATGGTCATCAACGTCGGAATGCTCAAATCGGGCGAGAACGACTACGTCGAAAAAGATATTGCCGCGGTGACATCCACGGCGCACAAGTTTGATGTTCTGACAAAAGTGATCATTGAAACGGGATTGTTGACGGACGAGGAAAAAGTCAAGGCGTGTCTCCTGGCGAAGCGGGCAAAAGCCGATTTCGTCAAGACATCGACGGGGTTTGCGAAAGGCGGAGCGACGGTGGGAGACATCGCGCTGATGCGAAGGGTGGTTGGTCCGGAGCTGGGGGTGAAAGCATCGGGCGGTGTGAGGACGCTCGAGCAGGCAAAGGCACTGATTGAAAGCGGAGCCGACCGGATCGGGGCGAGTGCGAGCGTCAAAATTGTGACGGGTGAATCCACTCCAACTCCCACCACCTACTGAAGGTATTGACGTGACACGAAACGCCTGTCGTAGTACGTTCGTTGCCACACTCCTGGGTGCAGCATTGCTGGCAGGATGCATTTCATCCGAAGGAACGGGAGGAGGAGGAAAGAGCAGAGAGCCGGAAAAAAGCGTGGGGCCCATCGATACATCGAGGACGGTCGCGCGTACAAATGCATCCGTCCAGACGGGAACGAGCGCAAATCCCGCCAAACGCGGGTCCCGTTCGACGAAGTTTACCGCCAGGCAGGACACCGTAAAAGCGTCGCTCGTGCGCAGGAACAAGCCGTCAGTCCGGCTCCCGAAGGTGGAGCGGCCTGAAAATCCTGCGTTCACAGTGCAAATTGGCGCGTTCGTTCGTCCAAATAATGCACTGAGGAATCAAAAAGTGGCAAAATCGCGTTTTTCAAAGTATCCCGTCTTCAGCAACTTTGACGCGCGGTCAAAATTCTACCGTGTCAGTGTCGGAAAATTTATTACGCGCCGTGAAGCGGTTGCGGTGAGACAACAGATACTCAAGAGCTATCCGAAGGAATACTCAGCGTGCTGGGTCAACTACATCGCAAAATAAGTCTTCCCCTCCTTTTCCTGTTGACGCTCCTAGCGTGCACCTGTCTCGCGTGTTCGTCGTCGAATCCGGATACGGCCGACCACAGGCAGGGACAGAAGAAGGAAATGAAAGCACCGCTCGCGGATTTTGAGGCGACGCTCGACCCCTCCGATTACGACGAAGAGATTGAGGTCGTCCAGAAGAAGCAGGAGGAAGAA
>DATDNS010000357.1:0-3470 GCA_036518155.1 Bacteroidota bacterium | reverse complement strand
GGTAATGCGCCCTGAATCCCCTCCAAACCCCGCGCAGCTGCGAAGTATTTCTGGCGCCTGGCAATCGGACCGGGTCGCACGTGCGGGATGCCAGTCTTCTTTTCACCGCCTTTGGGGGATTGCTCTAGTGTGGGGTATGCTGAAAGGCCGAATGTGGTGCCTGTGACGGAAGGAGGAACCCCAATTTCTTCGTACTTCGTAATTCGAACTTCGCGTGTCGGGGTCTCTCGCTGCGGTTCTTCAAACGAGATTTTCCAATAAGACCCGACAACAATCAGGTTTATGACAAGCGAGATGCCGAGTCCCAGGAGCATATTCTTCCTGTAGACTCTCTTCAACTCTGCCGCCCCGTAATCCCTTTTGACCGTAAACGCCGGCTTCATCCTTCATCTCCCCTTATGGCCTTCCTGAGGTGGCGATCGCAACCCGCCTCGCCACCCTTGTTCTCCGCCGGCCGCCGGCAAGAGTGGTGTAATGCCTTCGGGGCCATCAAACAAACTCCCCCGTCGGCTCTCTTCACCGGGCCTATTTGCTCCGGACCCTGTCGATCCAGTAGCTGGAACGCAACTCAAGCGCAAAATCAGCAACGGCCTTCTTTGCATCGTCACGCGACGGGTAATGGCCGATCCTGACGGTGTACCAGTTGACGCCTTTCATCGGGATGGTCTCGACAAACGCAGGGTATCCCGCCTCCTCCAACCGACCAACAATTTCATCCGCCTGTTTCTTCTCACGAAATGCCGAAACCTGCACGGTATAGTTGCCCTGCATGTCGGTCAATTTCTTCATCGACATCGATTCTGCGGGCGATTTCTGAGCATCCTTTCCCGATTGCGCCGCCTTGCTGTCCGGCTTTTTTGCAGTCTCGTCCACGAGCGGAGTCTCCAACAATTGGACACTCGCGGTATCCTGCGGTTGCATCACCTGCTGTGCGTTCTGGTTTGATGCAATCGGTTGCGTATCGGGGAAGGGCTCTTCCTGCACAACGGTAACAGGAGCTTTTTTCTTAAACGGGAACTTGCCTTTTTTGTACTGGTAGAATAGGGCGGTCCCAACGATCAGCAAAACCAGAATTGTCAACAATATCTTGTTCATCGAACCGCCGCCGCCGCTCTTTCCACGCCGGGCGGGCGATGGTGCCGAAGGGGTCGAGGTCTCTTCTATTCCGCCTTCATCGATAAGATTCAAATCTGGCATTGATAATTCCTCCTTATTTGTGAAACCGTTGTTGAAATGATGGACCGGGGATTATCCGTTACCCTACCACCGCAGCACGAGACCTATCGACACGACAAACGGATTCTCCTGGTAACCTTTCCAATACTCATATGTTTCGTTCAGAAGATTCTGAACGTCAAGAAACGCTTTCAGTTGTTCAAGGATCCGGTATTCCCCCCGCAGTCCGACCAGCAGGATGCTCGGCATCGTGCTGACATTGACAACGTTGTCCTTTTCCTGGTGGATCAGCGTGAGAGTGACAGCGCCTGAGAATTGTTCGGCGATCTGTCCCGTATAGCGGCATCCGAGTTCAATCGCAGGCACGTACGGAACCTGGCTCTCAATTGCCGAATTCCTCGATACAGTTGCCGCCAACGCAACAGCAAAATAATCATTTGCCCGCAACTTTGCAAATACTTCACCGGAAAACGAGGCAATCGTCGTCCTCCCGCCATAGGCCAAAAACCATACCCGCTGTGCAAGCGAATCGGCATACAGCGGATAGTCCACCATCGATTGCACGCGCGCTTCAAGCTTTGTGCGCGTATTCTCCGACCAGTCTGATTCAAGAGCCAGCGCGCCGTCGTATTGGTCGTCAATGTGCTTGATTTTGGAGGTCGCAGAAAGATTACGGTTGGCGAACACGTCCGATGATAATGTGGACGCAAGAATTCCCGGTGCGTACGTGAATCTCAAATTATGGAATGAGTTTATCCGATACGCCACATTAAGATGCGGGTAGAGACGCATCAACCGTTGATTCTCCATTCCTTCGGCGATATAACCGTGGACCGAACCGACCAGGGAGTACGCACCCCACGTGTAGTGTTGGCTTCCGAGGACTCCTTCGAAGAATGCCAGGCTCGCGTTGCTGTTACTGTAGGAAATAGAGCCCAGTTGTGCCTGAACCGAGGCATTCAATGGAACCGACGCCAGGCTCAATCGCGTCGCGCCGACAAAATAAAGACGGCTTTCGTAGACATTCGCCGAGCTGTCACCGACGAAGAAGTTTTCGATGCCGGCCTCAAACGAATAGGGAAAGCGGCTGTTGTTCCAGTTCGACAGATTTGCGGAAAATGCAAAATCTGTCCTGTTCCTGCTTACCGACGGTCTTCGCGTGCCGTACCAATTGTACGTGTCTGCTCTGTACCGGACATTTCCGTCGAGCGTGGACTGGTCAAACAACGGATTGTAGGAATTGAACACCGTCTCTCCTTTCAAACCGAAGTTGCCACCCGATCGGTCGGTGTACGGCGCGAATCCTCTTGTCCGATAGTATTGCCCGTCGGCAGAGAAATAGTAATCGCTAACCTTCCGGCCGAACCACAACCCGGCCTGAGGCGAAAAATAAGTCCCGAGTTCCGCATAGGCGTTGCCGTTGAACGCGGCCGCCTGTGTCGCCTGGACCTCTTCTTTGTTGTTCAGCTCTGATTGCACTGTTTGCCTCGACCGTGTCAACGGAGAGTTCAAAATGGATTGTAGCGAGGATGCTTGTTCATCTTCCTGTGCAGGTAGTTTGTCCGCAAGCGGAAGGTCGATGATCGCACTCCCGGTGATGACGTATTTTGGCAAATCGATTTTCGGCATCGTCGATCGTACGGCTGACGCATTCGAATCAGGTGCCGTAATCGGTAGTGTAAGTTGCCTTGTTGCGGGTTCGCTCTTTGCTTCCGTTGTATCCTGCGCGAGTGTCCGGTCGCAAAGCACAAGCGAGAGTCCGGCCAAAATTTCCAGCATCAGCAAGATCGTCCATATCCTCTGGCAATAGAAGCGCACATCCGTATATTCGCCTCGGTTTCCCATTCGTGACATTTCAATCAACGTGCTGCTATGCGCTTTGTCCGCATCACGGTTTCTCAAGGCTTGTCAGCCGTTGTTGTGCGTCTTCGACGACGGCTGTTTCCTGCTTGAATTTCAGGGCGCTTTGATATGCGGCTTTTGCGTGACGTATATCCTGTGTCGCCAGGTACGCGTCCCCGAGCGAAACGTACGATTTCGCCACCCAATGATCATAGGTCGGGAACACATACTTCACGCGGAGGAGAGCGGTGATGGCATTCTTCCAGTCTTTTGCACCCGCGTAAGCCGCCCCGGAAAGATATTGCGCTTCGGCGCCAATTTCGTCTGTGCGCGTTGTGGCCATTTCTTTTGCGCGACCTTGTGCCGCAGCAAAGTCTTTCTTCTCAATATCGATCCGTATCAGCCCGAGCTTTGCCTTGGCCGCAGCCGGTGAAGCGGGGAACCGGGAAACG
>DATDNS010000356.1:0-2273 GCA_036518155.1 Bacteroidota bacterium | reverse complement strand
TTCCGGGAGGACGTGGCCGCCAAGGGCGGCCACCTCCTCCGAGTCCTCACGTCATCCTGAGCCCTTCGGCAAGCTCAGGGCAGGCTCCGTCGAAGGATGCGATGCGGACGACGAAAGATGTTTAGTGGTCTTCGACTGCGCCCAGACCAGCGATAGGCGTTGGAGGTAAAAGAAGCCGGGAAATTGCACAGGGGGTCAAACGTTTCACGGTGTACCAATTGTGCGTTGATTCTTTTTCAAAGGAAAATCCATGCCAACAACAATGAAGCGAACAACAAAAGAACATCACTTTTCCGCCAGCCCGTCCGGTGAAAAATTTCTGATCCCTTCCGGGCAGGACTACACAAAAGAGCTCAAGCGGGTCGAAACACTGGTCAACCAGGCAAGAAAAGAGAAAAAAGAAATTGTCGTCGTCATGGGAGTCGGGTTCGTCGGCGCCGTCATGGCCGCGATCGTTGCGGATTCCGTTGACAAAAACGGGAAACCGAACAAATTCGTCATCGGCTGTCAGCGTCCAAGTCCGCGTTCGTTCTGGAAAATCGAACTCCTGAACCGCGGCCGGTCTCCCGTCAAGGCGGAGGACCCGGAAGTCGACAGGATCATCGAGCGGTGTGTGAAGAAGAAAAAGACCCTCATCGCGACGTACAACAGCGACTGTCTCCGGTACGCCGACTGCGTCGTCGTCGACGTTCAGTGCGATTACATCAAAAACGAGCTGGGCAACATGCGTTCGGGCGAAGCCGATATGGCCGCCCTTGAAGCGACGATGCGGACAATCGGCGAAAAGATTCAGCCCCAATGCCTGGTCCTCATCGAGACCACTGTGGCTCCGGGAACGACGGAGTTTGTCGCCTGGCCGATTCTCAAGAAGGCATTCCGCGTGCGCGGGATTCCATCCGAACCACTTCTCGCCCACAGCTTCGAACGCGTAATGCCGGGAAAGGAATATGTCTCCAGTATCCGGGATTTCTGGCGGGTGTGCTCGGGATGCAACGTTGAAGCGAGGAACAGGATCGAGAAATTCCTCCGGCAGGTCCTGAATACCGAAAAGTATCCATTGACAGTCATGGACCGGCCGATCGAATCGGAGACGACGAAGATCGTCGAAAACTCCTACCGCGCGACAATTCTCGCCTTCCTGAATGAATGGAGTATTTTTTCGGAACGGAACGGGATCGACCTGACGAAAGTCATCAAAGCCATCAAGATGCGCCCAACCCACAACAATATCATTTTCCCCGGCCCCGGGATCGGCGGATACTGTCTGCCGAAGGACGGCGGCCTCGGCTACTGGGCGTACCGGCATATCCTCGGGTTCGAGGACGGCGATACTGTTTTCAGGATCACGCCGGAAGCGATTGACATCAACGACACGCGCGCATTGCACGTCGCGGAGTTGGTAAGGGATGCGCTGCGAAATATGGGCAAACACATCGCCGCGGCGGATGTCGTGCTCTGCGGGGCCAGTTACCGCCAGGATGTCGGAGACACCCGGTACAGCGGGAGCGAGCTTGTCGTCCGCAAGCTGGCGGAGATGGGAGCCGAGATCCATATTCACGACCCGTACGTCGACCATTGGTATGAGATCGAGAATCAGGATTCCTATCCCTCGGCGACCCACTCGTGGAAGCGGTTTTTCAGAAACCAGGATGGGTTGATGTCGCTGCGAGTCGAAAAGGATCTCGCCAAAACGTTGAAAGGAGCGGAAGCCGTGGTGTTTGCGGTTCCCCACGCGCCGTATCTGTCGTTGAAGCCTCAGGAAGTCGTGAAATGGGCAGGTCAGCCTCTTGCAGTCGTTGATTGTTACGGCATATTGGGAGACGAGAAGATACAACAGTACCTCGCCCTCGGTTGCGAAGTGAAAGGGCTCGGACGTGGACATATCAAACGGCTGAAAGAAGAGATGAAGAAGGATTGAGAAGAGTGAAGTGTAAAAATTGAAGAGGAAAAGGTAGAGAGTAAGAAGTAGGGAGTAGAGAGAGATGAGTGAACAGTAAAGAGTGAGCGGTAAACGGTGACGGGTGAGAAGTACGGAGTGAAGAGTGGATAGTAAAGAGTGAGGCGTGAAGAGTAGGGAGTAAGGAGCAAGGAGCAAAAGACGCATCATTGGTTAACCAATGAGACTACCAAAAGTCACTTCAAAAAAACCAGAGCCACAGTCATTGTGGTCCAGACGGCCTGGCCGCCGGGAAGTCGGGATTAGCAATCTAAGAACTCAAATAGCTGCCAAATGCAAGCTTGTTTCGGCGTCGTTCGTCCTGCGGTAAAGCTTA
>DATDNS010000355.1:0-8470 GCA_036518155.1 Bacteroidota bacterium | reverse complement strand
GCTCAGGAAGATACCGGAAGAATTCTCGTCGAAGTTCAACCGGCTTGCGCTGACCGGAGAACTCGCCAGGGAATTCGAGTCTCTCATGAACTACGATACGAACGCGTTCGTCAAAGTGGGGTCAGCAACTCCGTGAACATTCTCATCATCGGGTCGGGCGGAAGAGAGCATGCACTCTGCTGGAAGATGAAACAGAGTCCGAGGGTTTCGCGCCTCGTTTGTGCGCCTGGAAATGCCGGGATCGAACAGTTGGCGGAGACAATTCCCGTTAAAGCGCACGAAAGTGATGCGCTTCTTCGTTTTGCCCTGAAAGAGAAAATCGATCTCGTTGTCGTAGGGCCGGAACAGAGTCTTGCCCTCGGCATCGTCGATCTCTTCGAGCGAAGTGGAGTAGCGATCTTCGGACCTGACAAATCGGCGGCACGCCTGGAATCAAGCAAGGTATTTGCAAAGGATTTCATGCGACGTCACGGTATCCCTACGGCCCGGTATCAGAGTTTCACGCAGTCCGAAGAAGCAAAAGCACGTGAATTCATCGAAAGCCTGGCGGTCCCCATTGTCGTCAAGGCGGACGGACTCGCAGCCGGCAAGGGGGTTGTAGTATGCGGGTCGAAACAGGAAGCCGTCCTCGCTGTCGGGACAATGATGGGGGAAAAGATCTTCGGTGCAGCAGGAGAGAAGATTGTTATTGAAGAATTCATGCAAGGGGAGGAAGCTTCCCTGCTGGTGATCACGGACGGAGAGCGAATCGCTCCGCTCCCTGCTGCGCAGGATCACAAGAGAATCCTGGACGGAGATCGGGGAAAGAATACAGGAGGCATGGGTGCGTATGCGCCAGCTCCGCTGATGGACAAGGCCCTGACCGACCGGGTCGTCAGAGAAATTGTTGTCCCGACGATACGCGGCATGAACTCCGAAGGAACCCCTTTTCGCGGATGTCTGTACGTGGGCTTGATGATTACGGCCGAAGGCCCGAAGGTGGTTGAGTACAATTGCAGGTTTGGTGATCCTGAGACGCAGGTGGTTGTCCCGCTGATCGAAGGGGACCTTGCAGAGATTCTGTACTCCGCCGCGACACGCCGACTCAATCCCGAACAAGTGCGGACTCATCGCGCGTCTGCGGTGTGTGTTGTCATGGCGTCTCGTGGATATCCCGACGACTATGAAACGGGAAAGAAGATTCTTGGTTTGGACAAGATTCATCCGGAGGATGGCGTCGTCGTCTTTCACGCGGGCACCAAAAAGAACGGAGAGGATGTTCTAACCTCCGGCGGGCGCGTGCTTGGCGTGACTGCAATTGGGTACGATAACGCACTCGAATCAACCATTCGTTCGGCGTACAATGCCGTTGGCAAAATCACTTTTGATGGGGCGTATTTTCGCGGTGATATCGGGAGAAAAGCTCTCAAAGGCGGTCGATAACTAAAGTACAAAGGACCTACACGTGAATATCCTCGTAACCGGAGGGGCCGGGTTCATCGGTTCACATATCGTGGACGCATATATCCACGAAAAACACCGTGTCGTCGTTGTCGATGACCTGTCGACCGGTTCAAAACAGAACCTCAATCCCGGGGCGAAGTTCATCCAGATGGACATTCGCGACAACAACCTCGATAACGTCTTTCGCGAGGAGCACTTCGACGTCGTGAACCACCTTGCGGCTCAAATGGATGTACGGAAGTCCGTTGCAGACCCCCAACTGGACGCTTCCATCAACGTCCTCGGGGGCCTTAACGTCTTCGAGAATGCGCGTCGTCACGGTGTACGGAAGGTCGTCTTTTCTTCCACGGGCGGGGCCATTTACGGCGAGCAGGACTATTTCCCGGCGGACGAACTTCATCCTTTAAGACCATTATCACCCTACGGCATTACGAAACTCTGCACCGAGAAGTACTTGTTCTACTACAAGCAGGTACACGGCATCGACCACGTGATCCTGCGCTACGCCAATATTTACGGCCCGCGACAGAATCCTCACGGTGAGGCCGGTGTCGTTGCCATTTTTGCAAACAAGATGATACGCCACGAACAACCCGTCATCAATGGCGATGGAAAACAAACGAGAGACTACGTTTTTGTCGGGGACGTCGTGAAAGCGAATCTCGCGGCACTGACATTGCAGGGTTCCGACATCTTCAATGTCGGGACCGGTGTGGAACACGACGTGAATTTTCTTTTCCGTCAGCTTCGAGGACACCTCTACAAGGACTGTCCCGAGAACCACGGGCCGGCAAAAATCGGCGAGCAATTACGAAGCGTGATTTCACACGGCAAGATCCAAAAGGCGCTGGGTTGGTCCCCCGCCGTTTCGCTGGAGGAGGGGCTCGCCGCAACCGCAGAATACTTCAGGACGAAGAAAGACTCTTGAGCAGCCAAACCGATGCTATCGTCCGTAACGTATTGAACCGCGACCGGCGGTCCGTCGCCCGCGCAATTTCGCACATCGAAGACGGTTTGCAGGATTCGACAGTTCTTCTGCAGTCGTTGTATAAACACACCGGCCGCGCATACCGGATCGGAGTCACCGGTCCACCGGGAGCAGGCAAAAGCACAATCACGAACAAACTTGCAAAATATTATCGCAGCAAGAATCAATCAGTCGGGATTATCGCCGTGGATCCCACAAGCCCGTTCACCGGCGGTGCCTTGCTGGGCGACCGGGTCAGGATGACGGATGTTGAACTCGACCACGAGGTCTTTATTCGCAGCATGGCCTCGCGGGGCAGCCTCGGGGGGTTGAGCAAAAAAGCGAAGGAGGCGGCCGATGTACTCGACGCGGCCGGATTCGACATTGTTTTGATGGAAACTGTCGGGGTCGGACAGTCGGAGCTGGACATCGCCGGCGCATCGGATACGACAATCGTGGTTCTCGTTCCGGAATCCGGCGACGGCATTCAGGCAATGAAAGCCGGTCTCATGGAAATTGCTGATTTTTTCGTCCTGAACAAGGCGGATCGTCCGGGGGCGGATCAGGCTGTGATGTCGATCAAGCTCATTCTCGGGTTTCGTCCCCACAATGCATCAAGTTGGCTGGCCGATGTCATCAAAACGCAGGCCAACGAAGGAAAAGGAATCGAAGAAGTGGCCGGACTCGTCGCAAAGCACCGGGACTATCTCAGCAACGGCGGACTTGAACTGCGGAGAAAAGCGCGATTGGAAGACCGGGTACGCCAAATCGTCGAAGACCAGCTCCATACCGATTTCTGGACTCAGGGAAGATCAGCCGTCCTCGAAAAGAAAATTGAACAGGTTGTGACGCGTCAGGTTAGTCCGTATGAGCTCGCGAACGAATTGATCATGGATTTCAAGAGAATGTGAAAGGGAGTATGAAGAACGAAGGAATCGCTGCCGGAATCGATTTTCAAATGACGGAGGATATGAAGACACTCCGTCAAACCGTGCGAGAGTTCGCTGAGGCGGAAATCAAACCGCAGGTCATGAAACTTGATGAGGCGCAGGAATTCCCGTTGGCAATCGTTCGGAAGATGGCCGACCTTGGATTTCTTGGAGCGACAGTATCCGTGGATCTGGAAGGGGCGGGATTGTCCGCACTGGAGTTCGTGACAATCATGGAAGAAATCGCACGCATCGACCCGTCAGTAGCGCTGACGCTCGCGGCGCACAGCGGTTTGTGCCTCCAGCATATTTCAACGTTTGCCAACGCACAACAACTGAAAGCCTATGTCCCCGACCTGGCGACGGGGAGAAAGATCGGATCGTGGTGTCTTACCGAGCCGGGGTCGGGCAGCGATGCAGGGGGGATGACAACGAACGCACTCCTGAAAGGTAACAGCTACCTTCTGAATGGAACAAAGACGTTCATCACCAACGGATCGCACGCATCGACATTTGTCGTCACCGCGAAAACCGATCCTACAAAAGGCAAAAGCGGCATCTCTGCGTTCATCGTGGAAAAATCCTTCGGGGGAATCAGCGTGGGCAAGAAGGAAAACAAACTGGGGATGAGAGCGAGCGATACCGTCCAGTTGAATTTTGACAATGTGCCGGTGCCGAAAGAGAACCTTCTCGGAAAAGAAGGCGAAGGGTTCAAACAGGCGCTTACTGTTCTCGACAGCGGCCGAATCGGCATCGCGGCCCTTTCTGTAGGACTAGCCCAGGGGGCTCTCGATGCGGCAATCAAATACGCGAAGGAACGCAGGCAATTCGGACAGGCCATCGCAGAATTCCAGGGAATTCAGTTCTCATTGGCGGACATGGCCACTGAAATCGCAGCTGCCCGACTCCTGACCTACCGTGCCGCCGAAGCAAAAGCGCGCGGTGCGAACATCACTCTCCTTGCAGCTCAGGCAAAATTCTTTGCGAGTGAAATTGCCACAAAAGCTGCAAACGCAGCAGTTCAGATTCACGGCGGCTACGGCTTCACCAAGGATTACCCTGTCGAAAAGTATTATCGTGACGTCAAGCTTCTCACCATCGGCGAAGGGACGTCCGAGGTGCAGAAAATGGTCATCGCAAAACATATTCTGAAATAGAACCAATAACTTCGCGAATTGAATCGGCCTGCACGTGTGCTATCCCGCAGCACCGTCGATGGGTCCAGACATTGGGTAACGTTACCACACAGTAATTGTCCAACGAAGAGAACCGTATGTCGGTGATTGGCAGCGATCTGACAAAAGACCGGACGTTCCTGAAGAACGTAGATAACTTTCTTGCTCTTCAGAAGAACTTGCAGGCTACTGCATCGACCATCAAGTTGGGCGGAGGGAGCGAGGCGATTGAGCGTCATCGACAACGTGGGAAGCTTTTCGTCCGGGACCGCATCCAAAAGCTGATTGACCCCGGCAGCCAGTTCCTTGAAATAGGGTTGTTCTCGGGATACGGGATGTATGAAGAATACGGCGGTGCGCCGTCGGCAGGAACTGTTCTTGGCATAGGTAAAATACACGACCGCGATGTCGTTATTGTCGCAAACGATGCCACGGTAAAAGCCGGCGCGTGGTTTCCAATCACCTGCAAAAAGAATCTCCGCGCTCAGGAACTTGCGATGGAGAACAGCCTCCCGATCGTGTATCTGGTGGATTCTGCCGGCGTCTTTCTTCCCCTGCAGTCGGAAATCTTCCCGGACAAAGAACATTTTGGGAGAATCTTTCGCAACAATGCAGTTATGTCTTCGATGGGGATTACGCAAATTGCGGCAATCATGGGGCCGTGTGTTGCCGGGGGAGCGTATCTTCCGATCATGAGCGATGAAGCCATGATCGTTGACAAAACCGGCAGCGTCTTTCTGGCGGGATCCCATCTCGTCAAAGCGGCGATCGGCGAAGAGATCGAGAATGAATCGCTTGGCGGCGCACGGGTTCATTGTGAGATCAGCGGGGTCACCGACCACAGAATGAAGAACGATGAAGAATGCCTGGAAAAAATCAGGAGCATCATAGGAAAACTGGGTGAGAAGCCGAAGGCAGCGTTCAATCGGGTTGAACCACACGGACCCAAATACCCCGAAAAGGATCTGTACGGCCTGTTGCCTGCCGACCGGATGAAGCCGTATGACATGTACCAGGTTCTTGCCAGGATCATCGACAACAGCGAACTGGATGAGTACAAAGAACAGTACGGGAAAACAATCATCACTGGATATGCCCGTGTTGACGGATGGGCTGTCGGCATTGTCGCGAATCAACGGTCGGTTGTCAAAACGGCAAAAGGGGAAATGCAGGTCGGAGGGGTGATCTATAGTGACAGTGCCGATAAAGCCGCACGATTCATTATGAATTGCAACCAAAAGCTGATCCCCCTCGTATTCTTTCAGGACGTCACAGGATTCATGGTCGGGAGTCGCGCAGAGCAGGGAGGGATTATCAAAGACGGAGCGAAAATGGTAAATGCGGTTGCGAACAGCGTCGTTCCGAAATTTACATTCATCGTCGGGAACAGTTACGGTGCAGGCAATTATGCGATGTGCGGCAAAGCGTATGACCCGCGGCTGATTTTTGCGTGGCCCACGGCGGAAATTGCCGTCATGGGGGGCAAACAGGCGAGTGAGACACTGCTCAGCATCAGGGTGCAGGCAATGGAAAAAGGGGGAAAGAAAATTTCAAAGGAGCAGCAACAAAAACTCCTGGATGAAGTTCAAAAGCGGTATAGTGTCGAACTCAATCCCCTCTTTGTTGCGTCACGGTTAATCGTTGACGGCATTGTCGATCCGCTGGAAACGCGGGAAATCATTTCGCGCGGTATTGCTGCGGCATCCCACAATCCAGACATCCCGAAGTTCAATCCCGGAGTCCTCCAGACCTAAGTATTCTCAAACCCCTCATATACGTGAGAAAGCTGTTCATCATAACGGTCCTTGCGGTTGTCCTGAGGATCCCGTCTCTTGCACAATGTGAGGAAGGACTTTCGTGGGATTTCGATGAACAGGACAGCGGTGGGTTCAACATCGGCAGCTTCTTCACAGAAACATTCACACCGAAGCTCATTTACGACACGAAGAAGATACGGGAGTACATCCGGGACCCGCGTTTCCGGGAACTGATGAATCGTTGCGGCGATTTGCGGGCCGTCGACGGAATCTATCTGAAAGCATTACAAATTGCGGAATTCGATGTCGCGAGGGCCCTGTTTCTTTCTCTGATGGGAACGCTAGAGCATCGGAATGTCGAATTCAAGATTCCGGTTCTCGGCATCCTCAACGTTCCGCTCACGTTCGAACAGGACAGTCTCTTCAATGAACGCAAGGCCAATCTCCCGTCGAAAATCTATCCGGACACGCCTCCCGAAGGGGACAAAGACAAACTCCAACACTTCTTCGCATCGGCCTACTTGTCGTACGCGTCGGAGTCTCCTGAGCTCGCAAAACAATCGGGTAATCTGGTGGAATGGGGGGAGGCAAAATTCGTTGTGGGTGGGGCCGACGATCCGAGAGACAAAAGGGCGAACAAACACGGGGATGCATTCGGAAGAGATCTCCTTGTCGTGAAGACCCTTCTTCCGTCAGACTATCTGCAATTGTCGTATGACCACTAAACGCGAGGGTCTTTGCACATTTCCAGGAACGAAACAGCCATGAATACCATCCTCATCATCGATGATGAAAAGAGTATTCGGGATTCATTGAAGATGATCCTTGAATATGAGCGCTACGAGACCGATTTCGCCGAAAACGGCGAACAGGGACTCTCCAAAATCTCCAGCCGAACTTATGATGCAATCTTGCTCGACGTCAAAATGGCCGGCATGGACGGGTTGGAGGTGCTCCACAGAATCAGGGACAAAAATATCGATCTTCCCGTTATCATGATTTCCGGCCACGGGACAATTGAGACAGCAGTTGAAGCAACGAAACTTGGCGCATTCGATTTCCTGCCCAAACCGCTTGACCGTGACAAGCTGTTGATTACGATCCGGAATGCACTGCAACAAGCTTCTATTGCGGAAGAAAACCGAAGACTGCAGGAAACTCTGGAGGGCAAACGGAAGATCCTCGGCGAAAGCGCGAAGATCCGGGAGATTCTCTCGATCATCGAGCGCGTTGCCCCGACGGATGCACGGGTCTTCATCACAGGCGAGAACGGGACAGGAAAAGAACTGGTCGCGAGAGCCATCCACCGCGGAAGCAAGCGTGCGGCGAAATCATTCGTCGAAGTCAATTGCGCGGCAATACCGGCAGAACTCATCGAATCGGAACTCTTCGGCCACGAAAAAGGGTCCTTTACGGGGGCATCGGCGCAGCGTATCGGCAAATTCGAGCAGGCAGACGGAGGCACGCTCTTCCTCGACGAGATCGGAGATATGAGTCTCCAGGCTCAGGCGAAGGTCCTGCGGGCTCTTGAAGAGGGTAAGATTGAGCGCGTCGGCGGATCCAAGCTTATCGCTGTCGACGTCCGTGTGCTTGCCGCGACGAACAAGAACATCGCCGAAGAAATTGACAAGGGATCATTCCGGAAGGATCTTTATCACCGCCTGAATGTGATTCCCCTGCACGTTCCGCCACTCCGGGAACGGAAAGACGACATCCCGGTACTCGTCCGCGCATTCATTGAAGACGTGTGCGCAAGAAATGGCGTGGCAAAACGGGCAATCACGGACGACAGTCTCCAGAGACTTGTGAACAAAGAATGGCCGGGAAACGTACGTGAGCTTCGCAACGCCGTGGAACGGCTTGTGATCCTTTCCCCGGGCACCTCGCTTGATGTCGCATTGCTCGATGCGCCGGGCAGCACGATGAACGGCGAAATCGACGACCTGCTCAACACGAATGGAACATTCCAGGATTTCAAGGACAGAGCGGAGGCGGCCTTCATCAAGAGACAGCTTGAGATTCACAAGTGGAACATTTCGAAGACGGCGGAAGCGCTCGATATACAGCGGAGCCATCTTTACACAAAAATGAAAAAGTACGGCCTTGGTCGTGAGGATGATGAGGAAGAACAATAAACCAAACTCCGGGACGATGAATCACGGAAGGATCCGGACTCAAGGAGATATCCAGTGAAAGGGA
>DATDNS010000354.1:0-3169 GCA_036518155.1 Bacteroidota bacterium | reverse complement strand
CAATCATTCTTACATTTCATTAAGAATTTCTCCAGCGGCAATCCGGATCAATGTGTAACGATCCGGCAAAAATTTTCTCTTCAATCGCCCACCAATTCCGGGAGGACCTATGCCCAGCATTCTTCGTCGACTCTTCTCCGCCTGCCTTTGCCTCACCATCGGCCTGACAGCGCTCTCTCAGGAAGTTAATGTTGAAAAGAAGCTTGGGGACTTCGACAAGTACATGGAGAAGGCACTCAAAGACTGGAACGCTCCCGGTGTGGGGGTCGGAATCGTGGTGAAGAATCGTCTCGTGTTTGCCAAGGGCTACGGCTATCGCGACTACGCAAAAAAGCTGCCGGTGACCCCGAATACGCTGTATCAGATTGCGTCGAATACAAAACTGTTCACGACAATGTCCGTGGGATTACTGGTTGCCGACGGCAAGCTCGACTGGGATAAACCCATCCGGCAGTACGTTCCAAGCATTGAGTTTTCGACCGAAGATCTGAACAACACCGTCACGATCCGCGACATGCTCTCGCATCGGACCGGGATTTCGCGGCACGACCTCATCTGGTACAAATCCGATTTTTCCCGCAAAGAACTGTTCGACCGCGTCAAATATCTCGAGCCAAGCCAGCCCATCAGGCAGGGGCTGTTGTACAACAACATGATGTATGCTGCCTCCGGGTATATCGTTGAATTGCTGTCGCATCAACGATGGGAGGATTTTCTGAAAGAGAGAATTTTCAAACCGCTCGGTATGAACAGCACGATGTTTTCCATTGCGGATATGCTCAAGCAACCCGATCATTTCGTTCCCTTCGATGAAAAGAGAGACACCACAACACTCTATCAGATTCCATACTATGAAGAAGCCGAGGGAATCGGTCCGGCCGGGTCCATTATTTCCAATATTAACGACATGTCGAAATGGCTCATCACCCTTATGAACAACGGCTCGTACGAGGGCAGGCAGGTCATTCCCGCGAACATCGTCAAGGCAACCCTGCAGCCATCGATCGCCATGCCGAATACATCGCTCGAGAACCTTGGGTACACCGAGCTCCTGAATTCCGTGTACGGGATGGGACGCTGGTATGCGTCCTATCGCGGCCATTTCCTTGCATACCACGGCGGCGACCTCAACGGCATTCACTCGCAATTCTCCTGCATGCCGTATGACAGTATCGGTGTCATCGTATTCGTTATCGGCGACCAGAGTCAGCCGCTCTACAATATTATCACCTACAATATCTACGAACGACTGCTTGGAATGGATCAGACTCCCTGGAGCGAACGGCGACTCAAATTCAGGGATCTGGACAAAGAACGAAGCAAGCAGGGACGTGCAAAAGTCGGCGGAGAACGGGTTGCTCACACGTTTCCCTCACATCCTCTCGAGGACTATGCCGGAGAATTTGAGCATCCGGCATACGGCACAATCCATGTGACGTTCAAAGACTCCGCGTTGCAGTTCGAGTTCCACAAGATTGTCCTGCCGCTCCAGCACTTTCATTACGATCGGTTCGATACGCCGAACGATGAGCAGTACGGCCTGTTCTCCCTGAACTATTTGACGAATCCCCAGGGGGACATCGACCGGTTGACTGTTTCTCTTGACGAATCGGAAGCGACGTTCGTGCGAAGACCGGACGCATCGTTGAGCGATCCAAAAACACTTCAGCTGTACGCGGGCAAATATGATGCAGGCGGCGGGGTGTTCGAAGTGGCACTTAAGGCCGACAACATCCTGTACTTCATGGTTCCAGGTCAACCGACATATCAATTGATTCCATACAAAGCACGTGTCTTCCGGATGCAGGGGTTTTCCGATAATACCTTTGAATTTGTTCTCGAGAACGGAAAAGTGACTGCGATAAAACAACGCGATCCTTCCGGCGAATACGTTTTCAAGAAGAAATAGGCGGGGCTGGATTAATCGATGAAGATCAATGCCATTGTTTTCGGCGCCACCGGTATGGTCGGAGAAGGGGTTCTCCACGAATGCCTGAACCATCCCGATGTTGAATCCGTCCTTGTGGTCAGTCGAAGAGCGTGCGGCGTTGTCCACCCTAAACTCAAAGAGTTGATCCACGACAATTTCTTCGACTACTCCGCGATCGAAGAGCACCTCAGGGGATTCAACGCCTGCTATTTCTGTCTTGGCGTCACTTCTGTGGGCAAGCATGAACAGGAATACACCCGGCTGACGTATGATCTCACGATGCAGGCCGCGAAGACGCTTTCGAGACTTAATCCGGCAATGACGTTCTGCTACGTCTCAGGAGCCGGCACAGACAGCACAGAAAAGGGACGCCTGATGTGGGCCCGCGTGAAAGGAAAGACCGAGAATGACCTGATGAAGCTCCCCTTCAAATCCGTTTACGCGTTCAGACCAGGGTTCATTAAACCGATCAAGGGGCTCAGGAACGCATACGGAGTCTCGAAAATATTGGGGAGCATTTACCCAGTCTTGTCGTTTCTTTTTTCAAAATACGTTTGCACGCTCGAAGATCTCGGTCTCGCCATGATCCGCGTGACGCTATCCGGCAACGCGCCGCACATTCTGGAAAACAACGATATCGCACGCGTCGCCCGTGCGAAGGGGGGATAACGTTCATCAATCCCGTTCGGAATAACTTCGTTCTTTCTTCTCAGTACAAACCTTCCTACAATAATACCCGGCCCGTTTGAAGGTGCCTGATTCCCGGATGTTGTTGAGAGAGTCTGCCGCTGTTCCGGCTCTTTGTCACGGAAATGAGTGTCAGTGCCGACCACGCATCCGCTCCGTGCGCGACGGGAACAATAATTCAAAAAGAGATTCCGGGACAATTGTGGACAATCAATCACGACAAGCTCCTGCGCCTGAAGTAACAGGGTTGAAATCCCGTGCGCCGAAATTCTGGGGACTGTTCAAGATCTGGGGTCCGGCCTGGCTCGTCATGATCGCCGACGTAGACGCAGCCAGCGTCATCACGGCCGCTTCAAGCGGTGCGATGTACGGAACCAAACTCGTCTGGTTCCTCGTTTTTCTGATCGTTCCTCTCTATGTCATCCAGGAGATCGCCGGCCGCGTGGGAGCCGTGACCGGCAAAGGGCTCGGCGAACTCATCCGCGAAAACTACAGCAAGCAATCGGCGCTCCTCGCATCCGTGCCGATGGCTCTCGTCGATGTGATCAGCTA
>DATDNS010000353.1:0-2612 GCA_036518155.1 Bacteroidota bacterium | reverse complement strand
CTCATACTCGATCCACTCAACGTCCGACTTGGATATCCGGCACTCTTATCCCGTGTGTCTAAGGGAGACTGGCGCACTGTTGCAGCATTGTGGTGCGGGGTACTGCTCTGTGGAGTGTTCTGGGAGATGTGGAACTATTGTTCGTATCCGAAATGGGTTTACCACGTACCCTTCGTCGGATTCGCGCACATTTTTGAAATGCCAATCCTTGGGTATCTGGGATATTTTCCGTTCGCCCTGGAATTGTATGCCGTGGTTTGCCTGGTACGCGGTCTTTGTGGACGCGGTAATATCGAGGAATGCCTCGCTATCACCGGCGAAGAAGTCTGAACAATCCTCTCCTCTTCACATCGCCCCAAACCGAGTTGTCAGAGAAGGAACCGGCGTGCGGCATTCATGCTCTCTCCGACGAGAGATTGACGGTGGTAGAACGGCTTTTATTTCGAAGCAGCTGTCGTGTCCTTTGTTCCCATCATTGCTGTGATCTGTGCCGTCTGCTGCTTGATGAACTGATCAATCCCCGGAGCCTTTGCATAGGCTTTTTGAATATCCTGGAGGAGAGCGAGGGCGCGATCGTATTTACCAATTCCTTCGTATGCCTCGAGCAGCATGATATAGGCATTCTGCGAAGCAAGGGCCTCGGTAAATCCTTTGGCCACCTGTGGCGCAAGCTCATCAACAATCTCCTGCGAAAACTCACGGTAGCGTGCCTGGTCGCCCGCCAATTTATAGATCGACGCAATCCGCGATTTCAAATCCAAATCCAACGGAAGAATGCGGTGAGGCATCACTTGTTCCATCCGGTCCAATATTGCGGCTGATTCCTTCGGGTTGTTCTTCACGTTGATTGCGTATACTGCAAAACCGAAAAATGCCTGCCTGTAGTTTCTTAGCAGTCCGCGTTGATTCTCATCGAAATGGACGCTTGAATCCTGCAACGCACGCCACCGAAAACCCAGTGCGGGCTCTTTCGATGGAGTCTGAACATCTGTAAACAGCTCCTTTTGCATCACGTCTTCGTCGATATTGAGCCAGGCATTCTGGGACTTTCGCGGTACCACTTTCATGGCCAGACCATGCACTTCCAGGTAATCCTGAAGGCCAATCTTGCTGTCATCCTGTACCGTGATGGCAAAATATACAGGCCGCTGCCAGTTTGACGTTCTGATGATGTCGTAGACGAGAATGTCCTGCACTCTCAGGCCTTTCACATTCCCGAACTGAAGCGTATTCGGCATGTAGAACTTTACGGTATCGACAATATTCTGAACTGCGGAATCCCCTCCAGCAAGTTCCCAACGATCTCTGACGTTCAACGGCACGGGAAGTTCCATGATCCGAGGTTCATACGGCACGGGCTGAATTCCTTCAATTTGATTGTCGGGTATGCTGATCGGGACCTTCTTGGCACCGTACGGTTGTTCATTTTTGAGTTGTTTGATGTACCAATCCGTATTCAAAAGGCTCAGACACACGACGCGCACATCGCGTCGAACTCCTTCAACATCCTGCAAATACCAGAGCGGAAATGTATCGTTGTCACCGTTCGTGATGAGGATCGCATCCTTTTCAACACTTTGGAGCAAATTGTACGAGTGATCCCACGCAAGATAATGCCCTTTTCGTGACATCATATGATGGTTCGTGCGCCACATGTTTCCGGGGATCATGAGGAAGGCAATCGCCAGAACTGCATATCCGGTCAATTCCGCTTTCCTCCCGGTCAACTCTTTTTTCACAAGATCCAGAAGTTCCATGACACCCATGCCGATCCAGATACAGAAGCCATAGAACGAATAGACGAAGAAATAGTCTCTCTCACGCGGCTGCGGCTCCTGCATATTGAAGTAAAACGCAAGGAAGAGCCCGGTAAGCAGGAAGAACGAAGTCACGACAAACGCCGATTTTGAATCACGTTTCCAATGATAGTAGAGTCCGAATAGTCCGATGAGCAACGGAATGCCGTACAGCTGTGAAAAGCGGATGCCATTGTCCTGTGAATCTCCATCCTTTCCGATGAAATTCCATCCCAGGTACCGCAGGTACATATGCTTGATTTGATATTCCCAGAGATAGTCAAGGTCACTGGAATATTTTTTGAAGTTCTGGATCTTGTCAGGTTCCTGTGAAAACCTTCTGTTGAACAGCGGTGTCTCACCATATTGCTCACGTTCAAGGTACGTGACCATGCGCGCCATATCGCTGGGATTATTTTCATTCATCGGCGTATGTGCATTTGCCCGGATATACACCGTCGTGTATGTCGTAAACCCGAGCACAATCAGCACAAATGAAAAACTCGCGAGATACGGGATCCTTTTGTTCTTTTTCGAGAAATAGTAAATGAGGTATACCGCTGTAAGAACGATTCCCACAGCAACATACGCCCAGAGCGGGCTCGGAGAGCCAAACACGTTGCCATCAAGCATCGATGGCAGCCATTTGATGACGCCCGGGTATGCCGTCCAGAATATCAGGGACCCAACGAATCCAAACTTAAGAACGTCGGTCGAAAAGAAAAATTCCCTCAGTGTCTTTTTGTACGACCGAAAATAGACAACCATAATTGCGATGAAGAACCCGAGCAGGCCGTGGATGTGCACACCCGACGT
>DATDNS010000352.1:0-12798 GCA_036518155.1 Bacteroidota bacterium | reverse complement strand
TCGGAAGATTGACTGTCCCTCCAGCACCGACGGCTTCCTGGACCAAATAATAGCCTTTCGGTGCAATCATACCTTGAATATTTGTTACCTGCCACGATGTGCCGGCGGCCGATGTATACTGCACGGACCAACCATCGATTGACACGATTGCATCAGTGGGATTGTACAATTCGATGAAATCATTCTTGAGAGTGGCGCCTGAATTTCCACCTCCACCGTAGACTTCGCTGATGACGACGTGATTGGCATTCTGGGCGTTCAGGTTGGCGGAGACAACAATGAGGAGAAGAACAATTCTACAATGAAGTCGCATGAGATTTTTCCAGGGAGAAGTGTGTTGCTGGGGATGAGCTATGCATTTAATATAAATGTTTTTTCAATTCAGATGAAGGCGATTCATCTCACTTCTCCATTTTTGTATTTACAGACATCTTTACCTACATTTTGTCAATTATGATAAAAGTCGCAGTCGGAATTTTGAGAAGAGATGGAAAGATCCTTGCGTGCCAGCGCAAACGAGGAGGCCGTTACGAACTCAAATGGGAATTCCCGGGAGGCAAAGTGGAACCCGGAGAGTCCACGCGGCAATGTCTCGAACGCGAGCTCCGCGAAGAACTCTCCATCCACATTCACTCCATTGCCAGAACGGAAATCCAGGCGGCAGAATATGACGACGGGGGATTGTACGAGGTCGCTTACTGCGACGTAACGGGATTCGACGGCGAACCGAAGAACAACGTCTTCGAGCAAATTCAGTGGGTCACGCTTGAAGAACTCCGGTCGCTCGACATCCTCGAGGGCAACAAGGACTTCATCACAAGGATGGAGAACTAGATTCTGGAATGAAGAAGAGCGGGATGACGGCGACAACCAACAGACAGACTTCATTGATCGTCAGTCGGATTTTTCGCTGGTACTCCCGTTCAGCCCGTGACCTTCCCTGGAGGAATGAGCACGATCCCTATCGTATCCTCGTCTCAGAAGTGATGCTTCAACAGACGCAGGTCAGCCGCGTCGTCGAAAAGTATCCCGGCTTCATCGCGCAATTTCCGGGCATCGGCAGACTCGCACGGGCAAGAATATCCACAGTGATCCGGGCCTGGAAAGGAATGGGTTACAACAGCCGGGCTGTCCGCCTGCACCAACTGGCCTGGAACGTCCTTAGAAACCACGGCGGGAGAATTCCAACGGACATCGAGGCTCTTCGTTCACTTCCCGGAATCGGAAAATATACGGCGCACGCCGTCAGCTGTTTTGCGTTCGGTCAGCGCGTCCCCGTCGTTGATACGAACGTCGAAAGAGTCCTTGGCCGGCTCTTTCCATCGCAGGCGAGAAGGCTGGACATCTGGGACCTCGCATCACGTGTGTTGCCGTCCCGCAATGCATCAAGGTGGAATCAGGCGCTTATGGATTTAGGGTCGACCATCTGTACGGCACGCAACCCAAAATGCGGCGCCTGTCCGGTCGCCGGACTGTGCCCAAGTTCGTTCAAAGCCAACAGACCTCCCAACGTCCATTTAAAAGCAGAGCCATCCAGAAATGGTCTGCCGAATCGAATCTACCGGGGACGCATTGTCGAGCTCATGCGCAACCTGCCTCCGCGAAAATTTATGGCCGTTTCGCAAATTGGCCCACGCATCAAGCCTGCATATTCCGATCGCGACGAACGCTGGCTCGCCGAATTGCTGGGGAGGCTCGAACAAGACGGGCTTCTCACACTGGGGCGGTCAAATTCCGGGCTCACTGCATCTCTCCGCCGATGAAGATCGATGAAGAAAAAATCCGAGGACTTCGGGGACTGCACGCTTCCCGGAAAGAAGCAATCCGGATCCGCCTTTTGGAGTTTTCCCGCATCCCATCCTCCGAGTACTTCTACGAGCTTGCGTACTGCCTGATGACGCCACAATCAAGCGCGGTACACGCCGAACGTGTTGTGTCACTCTTGCGCGCGCACAACTTCCAGGAGACTGGTATTGACCCGGAGGAATTTCTTCGCGGGAAAGAACATTATATCCGGTTTCATAAGAATAAATCACAGTACCTCCTCGAGACGCGCGGAAAGCTGACTGAGATAGTCTCATTTCTCTCCAATGGGTGCTCGAGTGTCGAAGCGCGGGATTGGCTCGCTGCAAACGTCAAAGGTCTTGGTTACAAGGAAGCGACGCATTTCCTCAGGAACATCGGCCGGAGCGATGGGCTCGCCATTCTTGACCGTCATATTCTGCGGAACCTTCAACGCTACGGAGCGATCCGCACGATTCCGGATTCGCTCTCGAAAAAGAAGTACCTCGCGATTGAGAAGCAATTTCAGCAGTTCGCGAATGTCGTTGCCATTCCTCTCGATGAACTCGATCTTTTGTTCTGGAGTATGGAGACTGGGGAAATCAGGAAATAGAAGCAAAATGTAAGGGTTAAAGAGTACACAGCAAGGAGTAGAAAGTAATAATGAAGAGGTAAAGGTACAGCTGGAAGAAACTGGATGCTCGTGGAACAACAACAGTCAGACAACGAACGGACCATCGTATGAAATTCTTAGTCATCGGGTCAGGAATGATGGGAAGTGCAATCGCCTACGATTTGTCGCAGTCGGACAATGTAGCAGAAGTAACGCTCGCCGATATCGATCGCCATCGGGCAGAGGAGGCGGCAAAAAAAATCGGCCATTCAATGATCAAAACCACGGCGCTTGACGTCAACGTGCACGATGACGTTGTTCAAGCGATGCGGGGAAACGCCGTCGCAATCGGCGCCGTTTCCTACCGGAACAATGTTGCCCTCACAAAAGCGGCCATTGAAGCAGGAGTCAACTACTGCGACCTCGGCGGGAATGACGATGTGGTCGAGGAACAGCTTTCACTCGACGCCGTTGCGCGAGAACGCCGCGTCACTATTGTCCCTAATTGCGGACTGGCGCCCGGACTGGCAAACATCCTCGCCGCACGAGGAACGGAGTCGTTCGACACAATCGACCGTGTGACGATGAGAGTCGGTGGGCTGCCACAACATCCGGTCCCACCATTTAACTACCAGATCGTATTTTCCGTTGAAGGATTACTCAACGAATATTCCGGTAAATCGAAGGTCATCCGCGAACACAAGCTCACCACCGTTGACACGTTGACCGAAATTGAATCAATTGAGTTCCCGCCCCCCTTTGGAAGACTTGAAGCCTTTCATACGTCCGGCGGAGCTTCTTTTACCCCAAAATTGTTCGCGGGAAGAGTCCGGGAACTTGACTATAAGACAATCCGCTACCCGGGCCACTGCGAAAAAATCCGGACGCTTCTCGACCTTGGCTTTGGGTCCAACGAACCGCTGACACTCGGCTCCAACGTCCTGACCGAACGAGAACTGTTCATCGAACTTCTGAAGCGAAAGCTCCCTCAGTCGGGACACGACGTCGTTCTCCTGCGAGTGATCGTCGAAGGAATCGTGAAGGGAGAACGACGTCGCAGGACATTCTCGATGATTGATTTTTACGACGAAACTCGCAATATTAGTGCAATGATGCGTGGCACCGCGTATCCCACCTCCGTCATTGCCCAGTTCATCGCTTCGGGAATCATCAAACAAGCCGGCGCTGTTACCCCCGAAGAATGCGTCCCGCTTGAACCATTGCTGTCCGGGTTGAAGAAGCGGGGCATCACCATCCAGCAAGAATGGAACTGATCGAGCACACGTATGGCCCAACAATTTTCCTTTGACATTGTTTCTGAAGTCAATCTCCAGGAAGTCGACAACGCCCTCAACCAGGCACGCAAGGAACTGGGACAGCGCTACGATTTCAAAGGCATACAGACCTCGCTGGACTTCAGCGACAAAGACAAAACCATCACGATCACGACGGGAGACGATTTTCACCTGAAGAGTGCGGTCGACATCCTCCAGACCAAACTCATCAAGCGTGGAGTCCATATCAAGGCGTTGAAATATGGTCCTGTCGAAAGTGCCGCGGGAGGCGCCGCAAGACAGGTGATCACCCTGCAGATTGGCATCGAGAAAGAAAATGCCAAGAGCATCGTCAAGATGATCAAAGATTCAAAGCTGAAGGTGCAGGCCCAGATCATGGACGACCAGGTGAGGGTGAGCGGGAAGGACAAGGACGATCTCCAGAAGGTCATCAAATTGATCAATGACGCCGAACTCTCCTTCGCCACGCAATTCGTGAATTACCGATAAATGGACTTCTTGATGTACAGGAAAACGCTTATCCTGACGCTGTCGCTCTGTTGTTCCTTCCTCCTTCCTGCACAAGAAAAAAACGTGTTTATCAAAATCGGACAGCAAGAGCCGGTTGCCGTGTCCGGTGTGGACAGCGGAGGCGTCGTGTATGTCTCGATGAACGATGCCGCCTCAAAGCTGAACCTGCCGTTTGGCCGGAACGACGATGTCCACAAGTTCGAAGTGCGATTCGGAGGTCAGCGAATCAAGTTCACCGCGCAGAATCCCTTTATCGTGATCACAGAGGTCGCAAGCAATTTTTCGAACGTCTACCTGGCTCCCCAGGAAGTGTTTCGAAAAGACTCTGTCTATTATACACCGCTCAGCGTGTTCCCGGATATTTTCGACAAATTCATCCCGACTGCGGTATCCCTTGACACCGCATATTTCCTTACCGCCGGATCGTCCGCACCGACGCCACAATTTGACATCGCGGGGATCCAGGTCGAAAAAAAGATGAACGGTTACCTTGTGACGGTTCAGGCAAACAGGAAGCTTGGCGATTATGAATCGTGGCTCAACGACCGCGGTTGGTTTTTCCTGACGGTGGCGAATGCCAAGGCCGATACAAACGCCATCAAGAAAGCACAGACATACGGTGCCATCCGCCAGATTCTGACCTTTCAGTCCCCCACGTCCGTCCAGCTGACGTTTCGGGTTTCGCCGGATGTTGTTCCCCCCGTCGATGTCGTCGTCGATTCGACAACGAACAATCTTCTCATCTCGCTCAGGACGGAATCAAAGACGGTGCGGGCCGAACTGGAAAAGAAAAAGAAGGAGATACTTGAGAAGCAGCGGGAACAGCTCGAACAAAACCGGATTCGCTACAAGCTGGATGTCATTGTGCTCGACGCCGGCCACGGCGGCAAGGATCCGGGGACAATCGGCGTTTCCGGCGTGCGCGAGAAGAACGTTACCCTCGGTGTTACGCTGAAATTGGGAGCCCTCCTTGAAAAGAATCTCAAGGGAGTAAAAGTTGTGTATACGCGGAGGTCGGACCGGTTTGTTGAACTTTACCGGCGGGGACAAATCGCCAACGAAGCCGGTGGAAAACTCTTTATCAGCATCCATTGCAACTCCATGCCGAAAAAGCCGTCGAGGGCCAACGGGTTCGAAATCTATCTTCTGAAGCCCGAGAAGACGGAACGGGCAATCGAGATCGCCCGCGCCGAGAATGATGTCGTGAAGCTGGAAGATGACTACCAGGAGCATTACAAAGAGAAACTCACAGCCGAAGACTTCATCATCCTGACCATGGCACAGAATGCCTACGTCAAGTACAGCGAGAGGTTTGCTGAGATTTCATCCGAGGCGATGGCGCGCAATTTGAAAATCAAGAACAGCGGGGTAAAACAGGCCGGCTTCCTTGTCCTTGTGGGCGCATCGATGCCGAACGTTCTGGTAGAAACGGGTTATCTTTCCAATCGCAAGGAAGAAAAGCTCTTAGCAAGCAGCAAGGGGCAGCAGAAAATTGCGGAAGCGTTGTTCCGGGGAATCAAAGAATACAAGGCGGTTTACGAACAAACTCTTCGCGAAGGATCCGCCGCGCAGAATCCGTCCGGTTCCAATCCTTAGCATAAAGAGAGAAGTCAGGCTTCTTCACTTGGCACGAAGCAGCAACACCGGCACTTTGATGCTATGCCGGACCTTGGTTGCCGTCGTCCCCAGGACCAAATCGGCAAATAGCCTGTGTCCGTGTGTGCTCATCGCGACCAGGTCACACCCCTTCTCTTCCACCCATTTGACAATTTCCGTCGCGGGATCCCCATACGCAAGCTCCGCATCGACAGGAATCCCTGCATTCTGAAACTCTGAGCGCACTTTTTCCAGGTACGCTGTGTCTTCCGTAATCTCGGCACTCACTGCGTCGGGTCCGTACGTTCGTGCTGCCCAGCCATCGGCAACGTGGAGCAATACCACGCGGCCTCCGGTGAGTTTTGCGAGTTGCTTGATGTGTTCGATGATGGCCTGATCGGATGGCGTACCATCAAGCGTAACGAGAATTGTCTTGTACATAATGCTTCCTTCTTATGACGTACCGTTATCCGCCGGTGATAACGCGCCACGCCGCGTGCAGTGAGTCCGGGAGTCCAAACACATCCATGAAGGTAATCAAAATTGCGCTTCCCCACCCCACAACCAGAAGGAACCAGCCATTTTTCCACGTTCCCATGCGTTTCCCTGATGAAGTAAGATGCAGTAACGGGAACATGGCAAACGGAAGCTGGAGGGCAAGCACCACCTGGCTAAGGGTCAACAAGTCGTTCACGCTGCTGTTCCCGCGGATTCCGATAATGAATATCGCCGGCAGGATTGCGAGAATGCGTGTAAGCAATCGCCGCAGCCACGGATTGATCCTCCAGTGCATGAATCCTTCCATCACGACCTGACCGGCAAGCGTTCCTGTAATCGTACTGCTCTGACCGCTCGCTAGAAGCGCCACTGCGAATAGAATACTCCCCGCCGCAGTTCCCATAAGCGGTGCGAGCGTCAAATATGCAACGCGGATCCAGTCCGCGTCGGCGCCGAACACGACGAGACCCTGCCCCGGAACCACGACGCCCTCTTTGCCATAAAAGACCATCGCCGCAAGCACCAGAATGGAAGCGTTGATGAGAAACGCGACGGTCAGGGACACGATCGAGTCGATCGTGTTGAACCTGATGCCGCGCCGGATAGAGCGTTCATCCTTTTGAAGCTTGCGGCTTTGCACCAATGCCGAGTGGAGATAGAGATTGTGCGGCATCACGGTTGCTCCCACGATGCCAATCGCAACATAGATCATCCCGGCTTTTCGAAAACCCGGCGTCAGCAGGGCCTTCCCCATCTCGAGGATATCCGGTCGCGTTTCGGGAAGAATGACAATTTCGATAAAATAGCACACGCCGATTGTTGCGACGAGGAGAAGGATGACGGCCTCAATCGTCCGCATGCCGAACCGCTGCAATGCGAGGAGCAGAAGAACGTCCATACCCGTGATGATGACCGCCCACAGAAGCGGAATGTGGAAGAGCAGATTGAGAGCAACCGCGCTTCCAAGCACTTCCGCCAAATCGCACGCGCCGATCGCCAGTTCACTGAACAGCCAGTTTGGCCATCGCGTCCACGCCGGGTACCAATCACGCATACATTGGGCGAGGTCCTTTCCTGTTACAACGCCAAGACGTGCAGCCAGGACCTGCATGAAGATGGCCATCAGACTCGCCAGACCCACGACCCACAGAAGGTCGTACTTGAATTGGGCACCGCCGAGAAGGTCGGTTCCCCAGTTGCCGGGGTCCATGTAGCCAACGCTCACAAGAAGTGCCGGTCCAATGAAGGCGCGCCATTGTTTCCAGAAGCCGGCCTCGTGATGGGGAACGTCCACGCTCCCGTGCATCCCGTCGAGCGACAGATGGCTTTGCACAGGGGGAGAAGCGCCGGCTTGCTGTCCCGACGCGCTTCCGGAATCTTCGCGATTCAAAAATGAACGCAGTCTGTTAATCATTGTCGATAGAATAGACTGTCAGGATCATACTTATGCCGTCTCCACGAAAATGTTCTCAGCGAGTGTGGCGCTGATCGTCATTTCCCTGGATCCGATTTTGACAACCAACGAATTGTCGAATTTCATCTTCTGTTTGACGCTCAGTCTCTTGTTCAGCGACAGACCGATGCTCGAAGCATACTGGAGAAGTTCCGGGTTGGCATCGTTGACCCTCAGGACGCGGACGATAACACCGTCCTTCACGTCCGAAAGCGGGTAGGATCGCACCACCTTCACGGTACCGTTCTTCGACGGAATCGGATCGCCGTGCGGATCGACGCTCGGAAATCCGAGCACTTCATCGATCTTGTCCTCCATCTTTCCTGACATGATGTGTTCAAACTTTTCCGCCTCCTCGTCGATCTCTTCCCAGCCAAAGTGAAGCACTTCCACGAGGAACATCTCCCAGAGCCGGTGCTTGCGAAGGATTTTCAATGCCATCCGCTTGCCGCTTTCCGTCAGTTCCACACCTTTGTACGGCGTATGCGTCAGACTTCCCTCTTCGGCAAGTTTCTTGATCATTTCAGAGACTGATGCCGGTGAGATTTGGAGCTTTTCCGAGAGAGACGTCGTCGAGACTTTTCCCTCGACAGTCTGGATCTTGTAGATATTCTTGAGATAGTTTTCGATTTGTTCGCTTGGCATAAGGGCTCAAAAATTTCGGTTCGCCTAAAATATAGATCAAGGCATGCTAAAAATCAAGTAGCGGCTACTTCCGGGCCGGCTGGAGATCTTGGAAGGCGACCTTCTGCAGGATCTGCAGGGTTCGATTGGATAAGGCGGCTACCTGGTCTGGGCAGGCTTGAAGATATCGTCGGCAAGTCCGACGTTGATCCGGTAGTCGGAGTACAGAATTGTGATACTTCCGCTGCGAGGGGCGCGGGTTTGCATCTGGTCCATCGGCGTTTCGGGTGTGGAGACGGAATCCGCCTGATTCTTCGCATCGGCGATTTCGCCCGGGGTTCCGAACTGTGCGGTCAATGAAATCGGGAGCCAGTACTTGTTTTCCTGCAATGCGTTGACGAAATCCACCGTCAGGATTCTTCCTTCATACGGAATTGTCTGCAACCGCATAATCGTCCAGTTTGAGGGATCCACCCAAACAAAAAGTTGACGGAGGCGTGCCGTCGCCTCCTTCGCCGCGAGCTGCAGCTTGAACCCCTTCGTTCCCCGAACGGTATCCTCGCCGATCAGGTCCGCAGTGTATTGCTCCAGCACTGCGGACGAATTGAATGCCATGCCATCGCGAGGAACCATCGCGATACTCGGAGAATCGAAATGGATTTTGTCGGGCTTCTTAAAGTACATCGTTGCCTTCGCCCTCGGAATCCTGACGCGTTCCATCCTCACGTTGGCCTCCAGGCTAACGATGTAGTCCTCAACTCCCCCGGTTTGTTGCTCGACCCTGCGCAAGACCTCACTCCCGGGAGGAAGCCTTTGTGCACTGACGGTTGTCGTTACACAAAATGCGGCAAGTGTGACGAATGCCTTTCTCATTTTCATCCTGTGCTACGCCGCCCGTGCTTCCTGTCGGGCGACAAAGTAATTATACAGCAGCATCGATCCAGCTCCCACAACCCCAACACCGATCAATGCCCACCAAACGTATTCAGGCTTTCCGGCGGCCTTCGACACCTGGTAAAGCCATCCGCCAAGCGGGTCACCGACAAAGCGCGCGATGGCGATTGGCAAAAACGCATACCCCTGGTAGAGACCCTGTTGTCCTGGAGGCGCTATTTCGGAAATATATTCATAATAGCGTGGCGCTTGAGTCATTTCCCCGAGCGCAAAGGCCACGATACCGGCGGCGATGGTGATGATACTTGGATAGATGCCGATGATCACCCACATCAGACTCGAGACGCCAAAGCCGACAGCGATGGCGGTGCGCGTCGGAATCTTCTTCGTCAGTCGATTTACCGGAATCTGCAGAAGGATGATCGCACCGCCGGCAGCCCACGACTGGAGAAACTCGTACGGGTACGTTTTGCTGATGTAGTCGGTCACATAGTACGGGACGATGATGAATTCCTGCCAGAAAATGATCCAGTAGAGCGAGTAGATGAGCAGAAAAATCATGAATTTGAAATTCGCCAGAACAACAAAGAGGTTGGCAATCTTCTTGCCCAGCGATTCGACGACATCGGTTGCCTTGGCAGCGACCTGCTTATAGAGAAGCAGATTCACAACGAGCATGGCGAGGCAGCTGAACGATGAAACGAGATAGACATACTCGTTGCCGAAACTATCCCTCACAAAATACGCGATCGTCGGGCCGATCACCGCGCCCACGTTGACCAGCCAGTAGTAAATTGCGTACCCGAGAGACTTGCTTTTTTCCGTCGACGCCACGGCGACTGTGCCGAGAACGGAAGGTTTGATGAACGAACCGCCGAAGGCCGTGAGCAGGAGGAAGACCATCATCAGCCAGTACAACGAAAAATTCCCGTAGACCCCGGCGAACGCGCTCATCCCGACCGATCCGATGAGAAAATATCCAATGGCCAAAATGCTGAACGCGACGCTGAATGCCCGGCGGAAGCCCCATTTGTCCGCAAGCGTTCCTCCGAGGATGGGGAGCAGGTAAATCACGCCGCCGAACACTCCCGAAAGCTGCCCCGCCTCCGACTCGGTAAACCCGAGTTTGTTTCTCATGTAGATCATGAATACGATCTGCTGACCGTAGTAGGCCAGCCTCTCAAACAATTCCATGGCGTTGGCGACCCAGAAGGAGCGATGGAATCCCTCACGCACATCCTGCAAGCTTTGTCGGATATTCAAGCAATAGCCCTTTCTCGCTAGAGGTTCAGGACAAGATATCTTTCTTTGTGAAAATAACCCAGGCTCCGAGCATCGCTGCCAAGGAGTTGGCTCCGAGGTACGCCACGCCGACCCGGATTTCGTTCCACGGGATCGGGTCGGCAAACGCTTTTTGCCAGATATTCATGCGATAGGTGAACAGGTACTCGCGGATGGTCGCAAAGGATTCAACGGGCAGAACCGTCACGAGCGTAAAGACGATCACGACTCCCATCGTTCCGACGATCGGTCCGATTGCATTTTCCACGAACGATGAGAAGAAGAACGCAATCGATGCCACCGTGATCATCCCCCAGGATGCAAAGCAATAGGCCAGCGCAAACCTCCACAAAACTTCCGATTGCGGAAGAACCAGAATCTCACGGCCGAGAATGATCAGATCGCCGTTGCCGAGAAATGCCAGGGCCAACCCGGCGCTGAAGATCCCCAGGAAGAACACAAAGACAACCGTATAGACCAGCGTGGTCAGATATTTCGCGGCGAAAATCTTTGTCCGGGAGACGGGGCGGATGAGAATAAGCCGGTAGGTTCCTGCGGTTGCTTCGCCCGCAAGCTCGTCCCCGGCCACGAACGATATGAGGACCGGAATCTGCACCCACAGACTGTTCATCAGCGTATGGGCCACAAACCATCCGTTGAAGGGATTCCCGGTGAAGATGAAGTCCAACTGAAGCGACCGTGTTGCCATCTTCAGGAAATGACCCCCTTCCACTTTCATCGCAATGACATAAATGGGGACGATCGCCAGGATGACAGCAAAGCCCAGGTACGTTCTCTTCTTCAGGAACGTCTTGAGCATTTCATAGTATGTCAAGCGGAGCAGCGCGCTCATAGAATGGCAGGATTCATCAGCCGCGTTGACGCCTCAAACAGTGTTCGAGATTCAGGATTTTTCTTCCAGCGGTAGATAGAATATGGTGAACAAGCCGGGGATTGCCACCAGGAAACTCATCAGAAAATAGTTTGAATACCCCATCCACGTTTGCAGGTAACCGCTGATGAGTCCCGGGATCATCATTCCCATCGCCATAAACGCGGTCGTGATGGCGTAGTGCGAGGCGCGGTACTCAGGAACAATCGTTCTCATCAGGAATACGGTGTATGCCGCAACACCGGCGCCCCACGAGAATTGTTCGACAGAATTTACCACGTAGACCCAGTGGAGCGGCGGCTTGAAGATGGCCAGCAACCAATACAGAATGATCGCCGAATTCTGGAAGATCGCCGTGGGCCACATCCATTTCTTAAGCCCCTGCTTTGCGATAACATATCCGCCAATGATACCCCCCGCCAGCAGGAATATTACGCCGACTGTTCCGTAGAGCACGCCCATTGCGGCCGTTGAAATCGTCAGTCCCCCCTTGTCAGCGGAATCCATGAGAAATGGAGGCGCCATCTTCATCATAAATGCATCGCCGAGGCGGAAGATGAGGACGTACGTAATGATCCACCCGATTCTATCCTGCCTGAAGTACGATTTGAAGGCTTCCACAAACGAATGTCCGGATTTCCGGATTTCCGCTGCCTGACGGAACGGTTTGGGAAACGGAAGATACCACAGTTGGAATACATAGACCATCAGGAAGATCAGAGCGGCAGCCGCGAACGCCGCACTCCAGCCGAACTCCAAAGGATGAATGGAGAGATTTTTTCCGAGAAGTGTGAACTGGATGGTCTGATACAGGCGAACGCCGTTGGCGTCTGTGCCAACGAGGTATTGCTGTGCGAGGTAACCTGCCAGGAAGACAAGTCCTCCGTTGCCGACCAGCCACGAAATCTTGTAGGTTGTTGTCCGAAAGCCGACATAGAATGCCTGCTGGTCTTTATCAAGCCCGTCAAGATAGAATCCGTCGATGGCGATGTCGTGTGTCGCGGAGAACAATGCGATCAATGCGAAGAGTGCGACGGCAATGACGATAATATGAGAAGAGAAGGCAGAGACCGCCAGGAAAAGGAAAAGGACGGTGCACGCAGCCTCCATCCACAGGATCCATCGTCGTTTTGTTGAATAGAGATCGACCACCGGTCCCCACAACCCTTTGAGCGTCCACGGTAAATAGAGAAAGCTCGTGAGACCGATGAGCTCATTGCTCGCGCCGAGGTCTTTGAGGAAGATCACCGACATCAGGTTGACTATCGTATAAGGAAAACCCTCGGCGAAATAGAGGACCGAAACCCATAAAGTCGGGTTTCGCTTCGCCACAATCTGAGTCGTTGAATCGGGTGATGAC
>DATDNS010000351.1:0-4055 GCA_036518155.1 Bacteroidota bacterium | reverse complement strand
AGTGGGGCGTGTCGGCTCCACAGGCCGCAGGGAAATCGGGCACGGAAATCTTGCCGAGCGTTCGCTGAAGAACATAGCTCCGACTGAACAGGAATTTCCGTATACCGTACGTGTTGTCTCGGATATTCTTGAATCCAATGGTTCATCTTCCATGGCGACGGTTTGCGCAGGCAGCCTCGCGTTATTCGATGCGGGAGTTCCGCTGAAACGTCCCGTCGCGGGAATTGCCATGGGGTTGGTCAAGGAAGGCGAGCAGGTTGCGATTCTCAGCGATATTCTCGGCAACGAAGATCACCTCGGCGATATGGACTTCAAAGTGGCCGGCACGACGAACGGTATTACGGCGTTTCAGATGGATATTAAGATCAAAGGTATCTCGTTTGAAATACTGGAGGCGGCTCTCGAGCAGGCTAAACAAGGAAGATTTCACATTCTCGATATTATGTCGAAGACAATTTCGACCCCTCGGGAATCCTTGTCGCAATTCGCCCCGAGATTGCAGACAGTCAAAATCCCTGTCGATATGATTGGTCCCCTCATAGGTCCGGGCGGGAAGAACATCAGGCAGATTGTCAAGGAGAGCGGCGCCGAGATCAACATTGAAGACGATGGCACCGTGACCATTGCTGCCGTTGAAAAATCCTCCGCCGACGCTGCGCTTCGCGCGATCCAACGGTTGACCGAAATGCCGGAGGTCGGAAAGGTTTATACTGCGACAGTGAAGAAGATCATGGAATTCGGGGCGTTTGTTGAGATTCTGCCGGGCAAAGAAGGCCTTGTGCACATCTCACAGCTGGATGTCAACCGGGTCAACAAGGTCGACGATGTTGTGAAACTCGGAGACACGATTGAAGTAAAGCTGATCAGCGTCGACAATGAAGGACGCCTTGTTCTGAGCCGCAAAGCACTTTTGCCGGGGGGAGAAAATGCGGCTGAGGAAATCCAGAAACGGGCCAGGGAGAGAAAAGAACATCCGTCCCGGGAGAGAAGCGGACACGGTCGTCCGCATCATTGATTTTCGCATACCGTACTAAAGCAGGTCTTCACTTCCGGCACAACGTGATCTGATCAGGTTGTGTCGGAAAAAGTGGAGACCTTTCGTTATGGACCTACCTATACATCCTTCAAAGGGTTTGCGGGGACAATTCTCGGTTCCCGGCGACAAATCAATTTCCCATCGTGCCGTCCTGTTTGGCGCGCTTGCAGAAGGCGAGACGACCATTGAGGGCCTTTCAAACGCCGCCGATGTCAGAAGTACTATCAGTTGCATCGAAGCTCTCGGCGTGGAGACCGAATCCGGGGGAGCCCGGTTCATCATTCACGGAAAAGGACCGCGCGGATTTCGGAAGTCGCAATCGTCCCTCAATGCGGGGAATTCCGGCACAACAATGCGGCTCCTATCGGGAATTCTATCCGGTCAACGGTTTGACTCGGTGATTGTCGGCGACTCTTCGCTCAGCAGGAGACCGATGAAGCGGATTATCGAGCCGCTGAAACGTATGGGTGCGAACATTGCCGCCACACCTGAATTTACCGCCCCGATCCAGATTTCTTCCACCTACGGTCTCAAACCCATTGACTATGAATTGAATCCTCCGAGTGCCCAGGTAAAATCTGCCGTTCTTTTGGCCGGTCTCTATGCTGACGGAACAACGCGGGTTATCGAAAATGTGCCGACGCGTGATCACACGGAACGAATGCTGGGATTAACCGTTAAGCCTTTCGGGAACAAGCATGCAATAGAGATCCGCGGCGGGCAAAAAGTGCTGCCGCGCAAGTTCGTGGTGCCCGGCGATATCTCGGCTGCGACATTCCTCATTGCCGCGGCAGCTCTTGTTCCAAATTCCGAAATCACAATCAAGAATGTCGGACTCAATGCTACGCGAAGCTCCGTGTTGAATTGTTTCCGCTCAATGAATGTTGCTCTTCAAATGGCCAATGTGCACGAGGAAGGGGGCGAGCCCTGCGGTGATATCGTTGTGGCGACTTCGGACATATCGAATGGGGTAGAAGTGAGGGGTGATATTGTTCCACTGGTCATTGATGAAATCCCGATGCTTGCCGTGACGTCAATGTTCGCGGATTCTGTGTTTACACTTCGCGATGCGACAGAATTGCGATACAAGGAATCGGACCGCATCGCATCGATCGTCCAGAACATGAGAAAACTGGGAATCGACATTGAAGAATATCCCGACGGATTTGCCTTTCAGGGCAAAAAGGACTTAATTGGAACCGCGCTCGAAAGTTACGGGGATCACCGCATCGCAATGGCATTTGGTGTCGCCGGGCTTCGTATTCCTGGCATCAGCATCCGCGGTGCAGAATGTGTCGACATTTCATTCCCCGGTTTCTGGAACGCGATACAAGCATAGTCTGCTGAAGACCTGTCTTTATTGATTCGATAACGAGCATCACTGAAGCGCAAGGAGGCGTCCCCATGGCCAGCGTGAGCCTGCGAAAAGTAAAAAAAGTGTACGAAGGCGGCGTGATCGCGGTTCATAGTTTCGACCTCGAAATCAAGGACAAAGAGTTTGTCGTCCTGGTGGGTCCGTCCGGGTGCGGCAAATCGACTACGCTCCGTATGATCGCCGGACTGGAGGAGGTGACCTCAGGGGAGATTGCGATCGACAACAAGGTCGTGAACGATGTGCCTCCGAAGGACAGGGATATCGCCATGGTATTTCAAAACTATGCGCTGTATCCCCATATGTCCGTGTATGAAAATATGGCGTTTGGACTGAAACTCCGAAAGTTTCCCAGGAAGGATATCGATCAGCGTGTTCACGAAGCGGCGGCGATCCTTGCCATTGAAGAATTGCTGGAGCGTAAACCAAAAGCGTTATCCGGCGGCCAGCGGCAGCGGGTTGCACTTGGACGAGCCATCGTTCGCAAGCCGAAGGTGTTTCTTTTCGACGAGCCGTTGAGCAACCTCGATGCAAAACTTCGCGTGCAGATGCGCACCGAGATTTCGAAATTGCACCAACGACTGGGTGCAACCATGATTTATGTGACGCACGACCAGACCGAGGCGATGACAATGGGGGACAAAATCGTGCTCATGAAAGACGGCGTCGTACAGCAGGTGGACACCCCCCTTGATATCTACAATTTCCCTTCAAACAAGTTCGTCGCCGGATTTATCGGGAGTCCCGCAATGAATTTTTTCCGGGGCTCACTCGTGAAGGAGCGGCGACTTCGTTTCAAGGAAGCGTCAAATGGGCTTGACCTCGTCATTGGCGAGAACAACCAGAAGAAGCTGTTGCATCATGCCGGCAAAGAGATCGTGTTGGGATTGCGACCCGAACACATTTATGAAGAAACGCAGGGCGGAAGCAAAGGGGCGAAGACCTCCGTGCACGTAAGCGTGGTCGAACCGATGGGGAACGAGTACTACGTGTATTTTCACACTGCGGGCGAGACAAATCAATATGTTGCGCGCCTCTCAACCTCTCAAAAGCCAAAAGTCGGCAAGCCGATGGAGCTTGTGTTCGACATGTCGAAAGCGCACTTCTTTGATCCTGCCACCGAACAGGTCATCTGAACGAGCGTTGGATCAGTACGAGCTCCTTCAAAACCCCTCCAGTCCTCAACACGAGCACTTAGATTTCGAGAAGCTGGTGCTTCAATCTGTCGATTTGGATTTCGCGGGATAGCCACCGCAGAAATTCGGGTCCGTACTTGTTGAGGAAGTAGAGAATATTGAGTTGGCGTTCCTGAAAATCTCCCGTCGGAAACAGGTTCATTGCGGCTTTGTCGATTTGCCGTAAAGAAACTTCGTGCTGTCTCTTTTGCGCAGCAATGGTTTTTTCCTTGAGGGTGCCGAGGTGTGAATGTATCTTTTCAAGCGTATGATCCAGGGCCGGCAGCAAGGTTGGATCAATCGATTGCAGGGCGGGTTTCAGCGCTTCCAGGGATGCGGTGACTGACTGCGAAGCGGTTGAGAAGAAATTCTCAGCTTTGAGGTCCGATATTTCCTCCGCGATTCTCTGTTTGAGGAAGTCGAGGTTTCCGAAGACCTCCCTGGGTTCCAGCGAGAACCTCTTCAGGACTTT
>DATDNS010000350.1:0-3672 GCA_036518155.1 Bacteroidota bacterium | reverse complement strand
AAATCCACCTGCTGGTCGATCGGGAAGCGGATGGAGAAACTCGGCGTGGCAAACACGTCGACGTTCGACGTACCGTCGTCCGGTGCTGCACCCGTGAAGAGGTCGATCTTCAAAGGATTCTCGGCTTCGACGAGACATTTTTGCCCGATCTCAAACGTAAAAGCGGCGTGTCCCTGTACCAAACCGCCGAGGATCGAGAAGTGGCCCCCGACGATTCCCTGGACCCAGATCGGATTCGGTGCCTGGAATTGACAGAGCGCGCCAGCACCCATGTCGAGGATCGGGAAATCGCCGCTGACAAACGTCATGTCGACGTGGATTCCCATTTTGAAGTCTGCATACGCAAAAAGCTGTCCGTACCCGAACCATCCGTTGACTCCCGGAGGTCCGTTCAAATTTGAACACACGACATTGCTCATATCGACCACGGCGATATCGAATCCCATTCCGAATGCCATATGTGCGTAGAACACAAGGAAGCTGAAATCGCCGGTATAGTTCAGGCTTGCCCCCATCGCAAACCCTGAAGCGGGGCCTCCCGTGAGCGGCCGCGAGACAGTCGGCAGCGACTGACCGATTGCCTGTTCTATATCGGATTTATGCGGGAAATTACTCAGATCGGGCGCAGGGATATCCGTGCCGGCCATAACGTAGGCGTCGACCTGTGCGAGTGACAAAAGCGTGAGTTTGATCCGGTTGCTCGGAACGCCGATGAGGACGTGCCAGTTGTTCGGGTCGAAATGAATGTTCATCTGTCCCTGCGCGGCGAACACGTTGCTGATGGGTCCGGCCGTCTTGAACGAGAAATCTCCTTCGAACACGGAATTAACGAAATCATACGAGATCTTGGCGTCTGCAAGAACAGTCGCATCCTTCTTCGTAAGGATGTCCGCGACGGAAGTTTCGGATGAGAGGATATAGCCGTTGCCGTTGAGAAATATCTGGCCAATCCCTCCGTTCACAAAATTGACGCCGAGAGTGATCGCGCAAACAAAGACCTGCGGTCTGCCGGAGATACCGATCGTCGCGTTTGCCAGAAATCCAAGGTCGGACGATACATCCGGCGTAAATGTCAGGCCCGAAAGGGACGAACCCACTTTGTCGGCCTTCGCAGTTGTGTCGATCGTCGAAGGAAGCGTTCCCGGCTTCATATGATACCACGCGCCGCCGCCGAGCCCGTACATCGCGACGGGACCGAAGGTAATGCCTGCCTCGAAGACGGCGGAGGCATCGACATACCAGTAACGGTACCCGTTGACCGACCCGAATTGTGCGACCGCGGTCACTTGGACCGTTTTGATAAATGTCGCGCTGAGCGCCCCACGGAACCCGTTGCCAAATGTCGGGTCGTCGTGGTACAAAGCGATCATGCCGTCGACTTGCACGGCACCCATGTCGGCCTTGACCTTAATCGTGTCCACGTCGACGCCGTCAAACGCGAATTTTTGCGCCGTGTTGCCGCCGACATTCAGCACTCCCCAGATGGAGAGAGTCGTGGAACCGCTGATGACATCGGCCAGATTCGCCGCGACGGTGAATCTTAATCCGACACCGAACCCGTTCTGCCGGTTACCGGTAGCGACACCGACGTCGCTGATCGATATCGGAAATCCGGACATGGAATGCTGCGGACTTCCAAACTTCCAGGTCCCCTTGTCGAAATACGGGGAATTCGTCGAGAGGATGACGTTCTGGAACTGCAGCATTTGCAGGTCGATCTTGGGAATACTTCCCACGTTCCCGTTGATGGAGAAATTGCCGTTGAGCGTCGCCGTGGCGATGAACTTCTTGTTGGTATCGACCATGACAATACTCGATGAGGGGTCCAGGTTCAGCGTGGCGAACCAGACGCTGGCTTTCACTTCGCTCGTCGGATGAATATTGAAGACAAACTTGAACCCTCCGGTCTGAGGAATCGCGAGCGTTGCGGAGTAGACAAGAGCGCTGTCCGCGATGGGGATTTGCAGTCGCCCCGACAGCCGTCCGTCGGTGAGCGAGCCGCAGGCGAAATTCGCGGCGAGCGTGTCAAGGCTGCCGCCCCATTGGCCAAAATTTCCTTCCGGGTACTGGAAGATGTTGGCCGCGAGAATGCTCGCCGTGAATCCTGCTCCGTCAAAGATCAGGTTGTTGACCGCGATGACCGGCGGACTTCCCTTGAACGTCTGGAGGTCCTTCGGAAGCGTCACGACCGCGCTCCTGATGAAGAATCCGTGCCAATCGGCACCCGGCTTTCCTTTGGGATAGTTGGCGGGGAAGACGATACCGTTGGGATTCTGAACGTCGGAGTGGTCATACGTCATATCCTTCACCGACAGGATCATTCCCGACGACCCCGCGATCTGACACGAATCCATCGAAGCAGCGGCGAGCCAATCCCCCGGCTTGCGAATCCAGACCAGGAAGTGTGCCGCTGCCTTGCCTCCGGTGTCGGGCAACGGCGTGATCCAGTCGCGGGGGAAGAGCACGTCCGCCCGCAGCCGAAGTTCCTTGAACCCTTTGCAGTCCCACGTGAGATACGTTCCCGAATCGGTCTTCGTCGGAGCCTTGAACCGGAAACCAAAACTCCCCGTTTGATCGACGCCGATGTCCTCGGCGAGATAGAGCGTTCCCTGGTCGAAGCCGAGTCCCCCCGGCTGGAGCGGTATTCCTCTCGCACCGACACCGAGTCCGATATTCGGACCAAGGTCGGAGAGGGGGAAGGAAGCGACGGCATTCAGTGTTGCGATGGTATCGGTGAACGTCATGCCCATGATACCGATCGTCATCGGGAAGCCCTCGACGGTGTTGTCGAGTCCGATCGGGAGCGGTACCGGTGTGTTGCTTGTCAGCGCGCTGACGAGTCTTCCGGCCTGGTTGGCGGTCTTCATGATCGAGGTGATATCGGAATTCTTCAGTCCCAGGTCGCCAAGCTGATTTGCGAGTCCCGATGTGATGCCGGAACTCGGGTCAACTTTGCCTGTGACGGAACCTCCGATTACCTCCGATTCCTTGTTGACCTTCAGTCCGGTGAACTCAACGATAATCGGCGCCTTCAGATACGGGACAACGACTGTCCCCTCGCCCGTAAGATTCGTACCGCTTGCCGATGTCACTTTCGTGAGGACCATTTTGAACAGGCCGATCTTGAGCTGCTGCCCGTTGGAAAACGTACTGCTCGTCGCCGTCTGGTCCGAAGGGGATGCGGCGATGTAATCCCCGCCGCATTGGTTCGAATCGGGAGGACTCTTTTTCTTCTGCTGTGAAGTATCCGTGGCAATCGTGAAAGCCCACGGGCCTCCTTTGAGATAAGGCGTACCGTTGTCGAGCCACGAAGCACGCCAGAAGTATCTTCCCGGGCTCAGTGTCTTCAAGGTCAACGACCTGGACCCATACACGCCCGGCGCATCTCCTCCTGTGGAATCCGGCGTTATGGGAACGTGGAGGGTGTCCGACGTATCGACGACCGCGAACGTTGAATCGTGCGACATTTCCAATTTCCAAAGTTCGCTCGCAACCCCTTTGAATGCTGATTTCTGTAGACTCGAGCCCATCCCCACGAAGTAAATAGGGTTCAACGAATCCGGTCTTGGATTCATCCAGGTAAGCGTTACAGGCTGGCTTGCCGAATCGATTTTCGCGTTGTCCGCCGGACTCGTAAGCTCGGGCGCGGTTGCACCCAGCGTGAACGAACGA
>DATDNS010000349.1:0-10542 GCA_036518155.1 Bacteroidota bacterium | reverse complement strand
CCTGAATCCCGAGTCCCCCGTTCAGGAGGATTCCGTACTTCAATTTCTCAGTGACGATGAATTCCACAACTGTGTACCCATATTCGTAGGAAACGTTTCCAAGCCCTTTCCTGAACAGATCCGGACGAATTCGTTCGACTTCGTACCAATAGTATGAAACGCTGTTCCAGGTGATGGAGCTGCGCGCCATCAACGCTCCGACTGTCTGATCTCCGCCGGCCGAAAAAAGTCTGCACTTAAGTCCCCAGGACGACTGGCGATCGATTTGATCCATCATGTTCCGGACAAATCCGGCATCTGTGATATCCACCTCTGCAATCCCACCCACTCCAACGATGGCACGGGCACGAGAAGGGTCCTGATCCACATTGAATAACGGGGCAGAGGTTTGGAATCCAAATGTCGACGCAGGCAGAATTTCAGCCGTGTTTTCTATTGTGAGCCTTGAGAGCTTGTTGGATGGTTCGGAGAACTGTGCTCGTGCTGTGGACACCGTCCATGACGCTATGAGAATCAGCCACCATGCAGCACTCGTGTGCAGCACAGGCCGACACCTCTCGGCACGAACACCTGCAATTCGTCCTCCGCAACTGTGACGGCCTCTGGCGGGAAGTCGCCTGTGAAGTTTATTGACACTGTTCTTCGATTGCGGTGCATTCCGAATGAAGTCCCTCTCTTCCGACATATGCATCTCCTTCAGTTCGATTGTCTTTTTATGGCGTGTAATCATACGACTCCCCGAGATATGGCCTGATACCTTCCACAGTTCTCGGCGCAGAGTAACAACCGTGAGAAGCGGTCATTGGACACGTGTTGAAGTTCGCGAAATCATCCCGCCTCGCCGACTGTCACCATTTTACACAAAGCATTGTCCGTCTTCCTCACTGCAGCTCAGAACGTTCGATGCTAAATATCGAGTGGTTGATGTATTGCCTTTTCAACTTCCGAGTTGTAGTTTTGTTCAAAGAGAAATGTGAAGTTGGTTTGAAGGGATTGCAGACCCTCCGCACGCAGGCCTCGTGAATGCCGCAAGGATCCCGGGACGACCAACCGCCCGATATTGAAACTCCCACACGCCTCGTATTGCGCGTTGAAGAGGGAGTACGTTGACCCGCTGAAACTATCGTACTGTGTGCCATGTTCCGCGAACGTGAAACAGTGACCATAAGTGTGCGCCGGGGAATGCAGCCAGGTGCTGCGATGCGTCGGGCTATCGTGTACTTGAAAAGAGCCAATACCGGCACGGTAGCAACCGCCCCCGCGGTCATCCTGACAGATGATCAGTCGCGGGGCGCTCTCGATTTGCTCCGAGCTCTCGCTTACGACCACATTGACGCCATCGTTGCTTCGCCCGATCCCGATGAGATTGCCGCAACATCGAGATTTTGCCGAGGGCTTGTCCGTCTTCAACGCTATGGACCCGAGACGGACATCCACAACGTCAATGTGTTGTCCGATCTTGCCCGTCATTCGGCGTCGAAGCAGGTGCTTTTTTACGGAGACGATGCCGAGATGATGTTTATCTCCCGAAATCGGACGATCCTTTCGCAGTATTTCTCCTTCCTTCTTCCCGATCCCGTCCTTGCGGTGCAGCTCGTCAATAAAGTCGCATTCCAGGAACTCGCCGAATCGCACCACCTCCCCGTGCCGGCAACCCGATTTGTCCACAGTTATGACGACCTTCTTGCCTTTTCGTCGCAATTCGCGTATCCCGTCTTTGTCAAGCCTGCTCTTCCCGACCGATGGACGTTCACGACGCCGGAGCAGGCAAAGAAGTACCGGTCATACAAGCACGCAATCCGTCAGTTCTATTCGCAGCAGGAAATGGTCGAGTACTGCCGCCATCTGCCGATTGCGGCAGGAGGCATCCTCGTGCAGGAATTCATACCCGGGAGCGAGCGCGAGGTCTACAGTTTTCACGGCTATTTCGACGAACATTCGAACATCGTCGGGTATTTTGTCGGCCGCAAAATCAGGACGTATCCGATCCATCACGGGGGGAGTGCATTTATCGAGACTGTTGATGAGCCGGCAGTGGCAAAGATCTGCATCGAGTCGCTTGAAACAATCGGTTTCAAAGGTGTCGCAAAAGTCGACCTCAAGCGCGATCCCCGTGATGGTTCGTTCAAAATCCTTGAAGTTAACCCCCGTTATACGCTCTGGGTTTCGCTTGGAGCATTTGCAGGAATGAACCTGCCGGTCATTGCCTATCGTCATCAGCGAACGGAACTCCGGGGAAAAGTCGAACAACGGTACCGCGTGGGATACAAGTGGCTCTTCGTCAAGCAGGACCTCAGGTCATTTTTCTCCGGCTTCCGACAAAACGAACGTTGGAGTGTAGTCTCATATTTGCTTTCCTTGCGGGGGAAGAAGGTCTACCAATTCTTTGACCGGCGGGACCCGGTACCATTCTTCATTTCCTGCGCACGGTTTTGGATGAAGAATTTTGGGAGGGCGTTTCGCCGGATCTCATCAGCCAGGGTTGTGCGGTGAAGGCTGCGTTCATTTCGGATATTCACGCGAATGCTACCGCGCTTCAACTTGTCCTCGACGACATCGCTGCCGGAGGAAGCATTGAGAAGATTTACTGCCTCGGAGACATCGTCGGCTTTCATACCGCCCCGGTGGAATGTATCGAACTTGTGCGGAACAATGGCATCGAGTGTCTCGGCGGCAACCACGACGCCGGGGTTGCGGGGAAACTGGGGGAGAACAAATTTCCGCGTGAATGCTGGGAAGCCATCGAATGGACGCGGGCGAAGCTCAATAGCAGCCAGTTGAGATTTCTGGAGGGATTGCCGTTCCAGATGATGATCGCCCGGCAATTCCGTTTGATGCACGGCATGTTCGAGAATGTAACGACCTACCTCGTCGGAACGATGAAACTTCGGTACGTCGCAGCGCGCACGAGCATTGATCGATTTCCGCTTGCGTTCTATGGCCATACTCACGCCCCGCGGTGCTATCAATTCATGAATGGTCTTCTCGGTTACCCTATGATTGAACATCCACACGACAGTGTTGTACCACTTCGTACCCAGTCGACGTATCTTGTTAATCCCGGGTCAATCGGACAGCCACGCACGGCCGACCATTCCGCCCGGTATTGTGTTTTCGATACCGTCCTACGCGAGGTAACATTTAAACGAATCCGTTACGACTACAATAACGTCCTTGCACAGACCCTTTCCGTGTTTCCCGGCCATGAAGCAATGTATCAGCGCTTTGCCGCGTCGTAACAGGCTTCACGGCCAGCATTTCAATGAGTTGCAGCAACGACGATTTATGAATTCCTGCAGCAATTTGCTTTCTTCCCGATTACTGAACCACAGACCTGAGCGCGGTCTTAATTTCGCTCAACATGTGACCGATATCCCAGGTTTTTTCAATAAACCCCATTGCTCCAGAATGGACTGCCTCTTCGGCAGTCTTCTGCGATCCGTAACCGGTAATGACAAGGACTTTTGCGCGCTCGTCAAAATCCCGTATTTCCTTCAAGACTTCGAGGCCGTTCATACTTGGCAATCCAAGGTCGAGAAAGACGAAGGCAGGGTGGTGCTGTTTGTACAACTCGACACCCTGGGGGCCGTCGGCCGTCTTGACAATGTTGTACCCTTCTTTCGTGAAGAGGAGATTCATTAACTGGAGGTCCATTTCGTCGTCATCGATAACGAGTATTTTATCCATTATGCTTCCTCCTTGTTGGTTCACGTGCCTTGATTGCCGATTCCGAGGTCTCTATTCTTCACGTGTGCGCGCCCACACCGGTTCGCGGGCGGGTGTCGTTTGATCGATGTTCCGAATTTTTTCACGATGACCGTCGTGGGACTTCCTGTCGCTGTCGTTACGAAAAAGTCCAACGTAGAATTCCCCTGAATATGCAAGAACTCGCCACGGGAATCCCCGAAACAATTTCTCGAGCCGCACTTCAATCGACGTCAGGACAGACTCCGGAACGATATGCGAGCGTCTCAGAATTCGCAATTCGTGGCCGACGGTCATTGACTCAAGGCGCGTGAATCCGAAATCGTCCATGAGTTCTTCAAGGCGCCATGGATTGTAGAGCTTGTAGGATACGCCGGAATGATTGAACTCCCACGGAGATTCGAATCCGATCCGCTTCAAAACATCCAGCGGCATCTGCCCGCGGGGGCGTATGAGCCGGCGTGCCAACAACCCGGCGATGTAGTCAATATTTGAGAAGGACAGAACGTTCTCGACCGCCAGCACGAGGTACCCTCCTGGTTTCAGAACACGGAGAATTTCCTTCAGGGCTAGTTCTTCCGAGCCCACGTAACCAAGGACTCCAACGCAGACTGCGACATCAAAGAACGAACGGGCAAACGGGATATTTTCGACCCGACCGTGCTTGAATCGTGCATCAAAATCGGCGTCGTTCAATTTCAGACGGTTCTGGCAGACACGGAGCAATTCAGTCGAAATATCGATTCCATACGTATCGAACTTCCGTTTCGCCAGTTCTTCGGCGTAGGCCCCCGGTCCGCAGCCGATGTCGAGCACCGAGCCTTGTTCGGGGCCGACGAGCCTCTGGATCATATCAAGAATATACTGTCTTCGTCGTACCAGGCGCCGGTTGAATGGATCGCTCGTATCGATGTAAAGTTTTTCGCGCCAATTCTCGCTCCCGTCGAAATAGCGGAGCACCTTCTGATAATTATTACTACTAACCGATGTCATTTCGAATCTCCACACCTCGGATTTGAATACTTTCGCGACTTCTTCCCTGCGACGGTGTACTACTGCTGCGATTCGCGGGTCGTTCGAACCCATTCTTTTGCAAAACCACGAAACAGCAAGATCGTGTAGAGTCTGATTTTCCAGACTACATAGCGGGGAAAATTCCTTAACGACTTCAAAATGAGCTTGTCTTCTCCGGCTGCCTTCAGACCAAAGACCACGTGGATCGCACCCGCAAAGAGAATGACGATCCAGCCCGAAAGAGGCTGGCCCGCAGCGCCAACCGTGGTCAGCGCAACGATGGCCTTGATCACCACGATGATCAGGATGAAACCGATCATATTCACAAATGCCGGAGTAACCAGGTCGATGAATGCGTCAAAGAGCGCGAACGACCGGCGCCTAATTGCAGCAGCGAGAAGCTTCATCGCGTAGGTGCGGATTATTGGAAAGCGGCCTGTCTCCCACCTGGCACGCTGGCTCTCCGCATTACCGGAGTTTTGCGGCATCGTGGCATAGACGAATGCATCGGGCGCAAACGTCACTGGAATCCCGTGCAACAGAAGATTCAATCCATATTCCAGGTCTTCCGTTAGGGAAAAGGCCTTCCACGGCACCGTTTGAAGTACATCACGCGAAAAACACATCCCATTCCCCCGGAGCCCTGCCGAACAGCCGATGAGTTTTCTACCCAGCGGCCGCGCAACATTGTAGAGCAGGAGAGCGATGCGGGTGGCTTCCACGCTCCAGCTTCCGACGGTCTGTTCCACGACATCCGCTGACTGGATCGCTCCGGAACCTTCTTCAAGACAGGCATTCATCACCCGAAGGAATTGACGCGACACGGTACTATCGGCATCAACTACGACGATTGCGTCAAGAGGTGGATTCATCCGCGACACGCACCCGAAAGCATACTCCAGCGCGTATCCTTTCCCCCTCTCCACCGGATTCGTCCTCTCCAGCACTATAGCGCCTGCCATCTCGGACCGCTGTGCCGTCTGGTCCGAACAGTTGTCGGCAACGACAAAGATTTGAAAGAGGTCGGGCGGATAGTCCACGCTCCGAAGGCTGGCAACCGTGCGTTCAATGACGAGTTCCTCATTGTGTGCAGGCACAACGAACGCAAACCTTCTTTGGCGGGAGGTGTGTTTCACGGTCTTCTTCGGCGCCAGAGTTGCAAGAACGCTGAGGAAAGCAAGATAGAAAAGAAAGAAGCCAAGAATTCCCTGGAGACTCAATTCGACCAGACTCAGCATGGACACTCCGTCATATTACTGTTATTCCACCGTGACGCTTTTTGCGAGATTTCGCGGTTGATCCACATTGCATCCCCGCAGCGTTGCAATATGATAGGCAAGAAGCTGGAGGGGAATGACAGTCAGAATTGGATTCAGCGTGTCGAGGGTTTTGGGGATCCGGATGACGTGTTCGCTGAGCCGCATGAGCGTATCATCGCAGTCATTCGTAACGGCCAGGACAACACCCCGCCGGGCCCTGACTTCTTCGACATTGCCGAGGACTTTTTCATACGTTTGATCCCTTGGGGCAATGAACACGACAGGCATGTTCTCGTCGATTAGCGCGATCGGTCCGTGTTTCATTTCCGCGGACGGATAACCTTCAGCGTGAATGTAGGAGATCTCTTTGAGTTTGAGCGCACCTTCCAGCGCCACGGGGAAGTTGTAGCCTCTTCCGAGGTAGAGGAAATGCTGAGTATGACAGAAGCGCTCTGCAATGTCGCGAATCTTGTTGCTTTCCCTGCAGACCTCCGCGATTTTTTCAGGAAGCATCCTGAGCTCGCGGATGATGTTCTGTCCCTCACTGCGCGACATACCCCTGTGTCGTGCAATCATCAATGCAATGAGGACGAATATCGTCAGTTGCGAGGTGAACGCCTTTGTCGATGCAACGCCGATCTCAGGGCCGGCATGGAGGAAGACCCCGCCGTCACTTTCTCGTGCGATCGTGCTTCCGACAACGTTGCAGATGCCGAGGGCAAGTGCGCCTTTCCGCTTCGCTTCGCGCAATGCGGCCAGCGTGTCCGCGGTTTCCCCGCTCTGACTCACGACGAAGACAACATCCTCCCGGGAAAGGATCGGGTTCCGATGACGAAATTCCGAAGCATATTCGACATCGACGGGGATCCGCGTGTAGTGTTCGAGCAGGTACTTCCCGATCAACCCGGCGTGCCACGACGTACCGCACGCGGCGATGACGAACCTGCGCGCGTTCAGAATGCGACCGACGTGATCCCTCAGTCCGCCCAGCATTGCAATGCCCTCACTTTCGAGCAACCTCCCCCGCATTGCATCGCGGATGGTCGCCGGTTGCTCAAAGATTTCCTTGAGCATGAAATGCGGATACCCCCCTTTTTCAAGTTCATTGAGGTCGATTTCTATGTTCTCTGTTTCCTTCCGCACCTCACAATCGTTTACATCTTTCGTCTCGACACGATCCTTTGATATGACAGCCATTTCTCCGTCAGACAAATAGATGACTTTCTTCGTGAACGGAAGCAATGCGGCCGCGTCCGAAGCAATGAAGAACTCCCCGTTCCCGACTCCAACCACCAGCGGACTTCCTTTTCGGGCAACAACGATCACGCCCGGGTCATAACAGGACAGCACTGCGAGGCCATACGTTCCTTCGATTTCTGTGAGCGTCTGTCGGATTGCCACCTGGAGGCTCCCGGACGACTTCAGATGCTCTTCGATCAAATGGGCAACAACTTCGGTGTCCGTGTTGGACGTGAAACGATGTCCGTTTCGTTCAAGCACCGTTTTCAGGACTGCGTGGTTTTCGATGATTCCATTGTGCACTACCGCGATCGTCCCGGTGCAATCAAACTGAGGATGTGCATTCGCAACGGAAGGTTCACCGTGCGTGGCCCATCGCGTATGTGCAATCCCAATGGTCGATCGGATGTCCATGTTCTCAACCTCCTGGGCAAGCAACTGAACTTTGCCGACTTTTCGCACGCCGCGCAACTTCGATCCCATGACGACCGCCAGCCCCGCAGAATCATAACCACGATATTCCAACCGTTTCAAGGCATTGATAAGAACTGGGACCGCATCCCTGGAGCCCACGTATCCGACGATACCGCACATACTTCACCTCATTGAGTGGTTTTTTAGGTTGGCAGCACTCACACGTTTTTCGTTGAACTCCGACAGACATCCGGCGAGATAGACGAACGGCGCTGTATAGTTAATTGCAGTTTCATTGACAAAGTAATTCTTCTGATTGTCTTCGTAACAACGACCGGGAAAGTCCGAGATCTTCTGCCCACGCAGCCGGGAGGATTTGTTCGCACCGGCGACCACCATACCGGGCACCGGTTTCCCGGCGTCGAGGAGCATCGAAAACTGATGATATGGACGAGCAACCGAGTGCGAGCCGACATCGGTAACAAACGAGATCCCAAACGTATTTCTCCCAAGCATGAAATGAAGCTGATCGAGAGCCCCGTCAAGATATCGGCGGGACCCTGCAAAGTCGTATGCCTGAATGAGATCGTACGCATACCCGAGCGCCACGCTGTTGGATCCCCAATAGTATTCTTCGCTGCTCAGGACATAGCGATAGCCGTTTTCTTCTATCCGGAGCAACAAGCGGTCGGCATACTTCAGGAGCGACGAGGCCAGATATGCCCGGACCTGGAGATTTTGCCGACTTGCCGGCAGACGGAGGTAGGAGCTGTAGGCAAAATTCTGGACGTGCTGCCAGCTTACCGGGAATGCATACCCCCCGAGCGTGCTGTAGTTCGACAGAAAGTAATCGTGGAACTTGTTGCTTCCCGTTGTCCGGTACAACTCCACGGAGGCCCAAAGCCGCTCATCCGCGTCCTGGTCATCTCCGTATTCGCCTCCCTCCACGCCGGGAGGATTCCTGAATCCTCCGGGAGGAACCACTGAATGGTGAATCTCGAGGAAAGCCCATGCCTTCAAAGACGCCCTTAGCAATTGTTGTGCAAACTGGTGATCCCATTTTTCAAAAGCGCGTGCGCCCATTGCTGTCACCGCGGCAAAATCCGCCGTCGATGCACTGCTGACGTCAAAAATAAACTGTGGATCTTTTTCCGTTTGCGGCAGATGTTCGCCGGTCCACTTTCGTATCGACACTTTGTGATGGACGCTTCCATCTTCCTCCTGCATTTTGAGCAGCCACGTAAGTCCCCAGCGGGCTTCATCAAGAATATCCGGGACGCCGTTCGCGGCTTCAGGGATTGCCAGCTGGCCATCATAGAATTTCTCCGGCGAACGCTCGTAGAGATACAGGATGAACGCTGCGCTCACGGCAGTCGTCGGAACAAACTTATTGTAATCTCCTGCATCGTGCCATCCCCCTGTGACATCCCTTGATTTCGACGGGTCGCTGAAGTAGAACGCATTGTTCGTATGGCAAGGAGGATGCTCCCAGAGGGTGCCGTTGCCCACCTCCGTGCCGCACCTCTGGAAATAGAAGCTTTGGAGGGATGTCACTGCAACATCGCGGTACACATCGTTCTCAATACTGAATTCGGCCGAGACGTACGACGCACCCGGCAGCCAGAGTTGATACCTCCCCGGCCTGGTAAAGTTCGAAAAATCAAGCGAATAGGTAACATCTCCTGTTGCATCATCCCTGTTGCCAATGGCCCGGATCGTCCCCTTGTACACGGACTTCGTCGTCGAGACATCGATAATTTCGAACGCACCGTTTTGCGGTTCTTTGATATATGCGATCTTTGGGTCGTGCGTACGATAACCGGCTTGATCCACATACACCGTTGACTGTGCGAGTGCCGGACCTCCGTGACACGATATACCGATAATGCCTATTGCCGCTATGAAAGCCTGCGACAGCTTTTTCGTCGCCACATTGTTCCAGAGTGATGTTGAAAACCCTGCCTGTTTCAATCGGGTATCCTTCATAGTGACCGCCAATTCATTGCCGCCGCGAGTCTTCGCGCACGCGATAATTCTGCAACGCGCAGGAGCCTCACCATCATGCCGCTGATCGTGCGGATTCGCTGAGAGCCATGGTCAATTTTTCTTCTGTTGTTCCGACTGTCCGGGATCATATCGTGGACTGCGGCCAGCAGACCCCGTTGGTGCGGTTCCCTCATGATGCGGACTCTGCCCTTCCCCGATAAATGCCGCACCTCCGCTGAACAATTGGCAGGAGCATACCCTGCCTTTGCTTCCTTCAACATCGGTACATCCTGGTCGGAATCTCCGATTGCCGTCAGAGGACCGTCGACCAGTCCAAGACACTGTCTGATTTCTCTGATGGCTGCACCCTTATTCGTCCCCTTTGCAACAATGTACGAATCAGGTCCCCGGCAGATGTACGACAGCTTGTCAAATCGCCATCGCTGAAGCAGGTTTTCGACTTCGTCCGGTCGAAGCCCGGCAGTCCCTGTTCCGTTTGCACGATAAGCCCGGATCGAATAGCGGTATGCAGGGTCGACGAAAACGCCATCAAGTCTTCCGATTAATTCCGCGCAATGCTCGAGTTGCTTCAAGGATTGGGCATCCGTTAGTGGATACTCCTGTCCGCGGCAATGGTCAAAGAAGACGCTCCCGTATTCAGCGATCCCGCCGGGGAGCGTGTAGGAATGACAGTAGTTGCGGACGTGAGCGATGCTCCGCCCCGTATTCAGCATTACTGAAAATCCATTTGACTGCAGGATTTCGAGCGCTTCCAGGCTGCTCAGCGTGGCGTGAGGAAAACCGAAGACTTCGGAATCGAACACGCCATCCAAATCCATGCAAAACAACGATGTAGACCACGAAGGATGCGAAGGTTTGCTCATCAGGCCGGAACAGAATCGGTTCATCGTGAAGACGAGGAAAT
>DATDNS010000348.1:0-3356 GCA_036518155.1 Bacteroidota bacterium | reverse complement strand
AACGTTGAAGTTCATCGTCCCCAGTGGTTCCGCCGACGCCAGTGTTTTCAACGTCACGATCGGACTCACCTGTTGGATGAACGTTTTCCATTGCGCCTGCGTCAGAGAGGGATCGATGACCATCGAACAGCTCTTGACACCGGGATCGAGGTGCCAGTAGACGTCGCCGTGGCCGCTTTGTGCCTTTGACACAGGCGCGAGCGCGAACGACACGAATGCGTACGCGATTGTACGGATGAGTTTGGTTTTCATAATGTCCTCCTTTGAATTGAACATGAATTATGGTTAATGATGCGATCGAAGATCTGGTGTTAAGTTACGCTGCCCCCGTGCGGATTTCGGTTCACCTTGGAGGCTGACACGCGTTTTGTGGTGCTTCCTTGCAGGCTGACACCTGGAACGCATCTGGATCGCTGCGCACGCTGATATTCGGGGAAAAAGGAGAGGGCACATTCCGGCTGTCTGAAACCTGCGATGAAGCGGACGACGCTCTCAGGTAGTTTCAGCCGCTGGAGACTACGTCGATCGGAATTGAGCTGTTTGGTCGGACTACGCGGAAGGAGGACGCTGAGCGGTTGTCAGGACGTCAAAATACTCGGAAGGCGTCTGGCCGGTCGATTTCTTGAAATAGCGGTTGAACGAGGACTTCGAGTTGAACCCACAGTCAAAGGCGAGGGAAAGCAATGTAAGGTGCCGGTTACGGGGGTCGGCAATGAGGCGTTTGAATTTTTCAATACGATACGTATTCACAAAATCATAGAAGTTCTTCCCTTCCTTCTCGTTGATGACCTGCGAAAGGTAGTTGGGATGCACCTTCAGCCTCGATGCCAGGTCGTCGACGGAGAGGTCGTTTTTCGTGTAGACGGTCTCTTCATTCATCAGGTGGATCAGTTCTCCGTACAGTTTCTCCGACAATTCCGGGGTCAGTCCCGATTTGGCGTACTTTTCCTTCTCCTCCTGCTCGGGAGCTGACTGCCGTTCAGGGACGAGGATGCGGACTTGCCGGATTCCAAAAAAACCGATCAGGAAGACGAACACTGTGACTCCCCCGAACAAGATCGAATCATTGCGGGCCAGGATCAGGAGCCAGATGCACCCGATGCCCCACGTTAGGATCTGAAGCCACCGAAGGTCGATCTTATCCTGATACGAGAATTCATCCAAAATCCGCCGTCGATGCGTTCTGAGAAGCAGACTCGACCACGTGACATAGACGATTCCCGACAGGCCAACGGCAATATGCCTGATCAATCCGAACACTTCGTGCCCCGCTCCGTTGTTCTTGTAGACCCATATTTTTTGATCTCCCGGAAGGACAAAGAAGGTGACGAGGTACAGATACATAGCGACGGCGGGCACAAAATGGATCAACAGGAGACTCCTTGTTCCCGGCAGCTGGTTCGTGACGGAACCGACGTACAAGTACAAGAAGACTCCGTGAAGCAACGGGAGAGGCATATTGACGCCCAGCAGAAAGGTGTAGTTGTAGATTTCTCCTGTCAACGACACATAGAACAAGAAGAGATGAACGGCGATCAGGAACATCCACAAAGCCAGGATCTTGTCTGACTCGGTTTTGTTCTTCTTGCTGAGCAGCAAGAATTCAAAAAACACCGCGATACTCATTCCGGCAATGAATATCATAGAGTTATACTGATTCCTGGTGTGTGTCAGAATTGGACATGGAAGGGACGGTTCTCAAGGTACTGCGGGCCAAAGTACCTATAAAGTGGTGGCTTGTCAAGCAGAGGATCCGGTGCTTGCAGTTGCGTGGTCAGACCCCTCGACTGCGCCCAGTGCGGCATTGGTGAAGAGAGAGCGCCGTTCATCGGCGAGTAATGTCGGATTACCCTGATTTTAGCACCCCGGCCGTAAAGAATTTCCCCTCCCATCATGATGTGGTCGGTAGTGGAGCCCTTGATTTTTCCCCCCGCCTCAGCTATTTTCTTCTCGCATCACGCGCCGTTCACAGTGTCGGTCTTTTGGCTGAAGAGGCGAGCCCATCATCTCATACCGTCCTCTGTTTACCCGGCGCCGAAGCTGCGTGGTTGCCCGCTTCGTTCAGTTGGATTGAAGAGCCGGAAGGATTATCGCTTCATTGGATTTTGTTGCCAAATCACTGCCCTTTCACGGCTTCAAAGTCGTTTGCCCGGAAACCGACATTTACGGGAACAACTGTTGTTGACGAGAACCACCAATCAAGGAGGGAAGGATGAATAACACGACGAGGGTACTGATGCTTCTGACGATGATGCTAGTCGCACTGGGAATGTCGCTTGCGCAAGGCCGGCGATTCGGGGCTGAGAAGATCCAGGTCCTCACGCCGCCGCTGACGAATGATTTTGAAAACAAACCGTTCCAGGGATGGACCAGAAGCGACTTCGACGGCGATTCCGTCGGTTGGAAACACGTACCCGTAGCGCACTCGGGGTTTGGATGCGCGCGCGCCGATTCGAATCACAACGGAACGCCCTCGAATGACTGGCTCGTCTCACCGCAACGAACCATCAACGCGGGCGACACCCTCGTCTTCTGGGCACGACGCTCCGGCAGCGGCAAAAAATTTCTCCAGGTGAGAGTGTCGACCACAACGCCGGACTCCGGCAGCTTCGGTTTGCCGATCCTGACGCTCGACAGCACGTTGTCGACTTCCTTCACGAAGTTCAAAGTCGGTCTGCCGAACTTTGCGGGTCAAGCCGTCTATATCGCCTTCGTCTCGAACATCGTCGTTCCCAGCGGAAGCTTCTTTCTCGACGATTTCTACGTTGGCGGTCAATCGTCTCCGGTCTTCGTGCGAAACCTCCTCGCCGGCGCTGAAATCAACGCCCAGAAACAATTCGTTTCCAACGCCATCTACGCGTTCGGACTTCCGGAACCGACGATCAGCATCAACAACGGGCCGGCGGGCGCAATCCTGCAGGCATCGGACAACACGGTGGCGTGGACGCCGCCGGCGGGGTCGTTCGGATTTATTCCGTTCTCATTCCACGCGTCGAATTCGGTCGGCAGCGCCGATACGGTCGATTCCCTCGACGTACGGACAGTCCTTCTCCACAATGTCAACGATATCCTCGCGTCAGTCTCTGATAACGGCGAACTGGGGACGATCTCGCTCAACGGGTCACAGGGGTTTGTCTTCAAGGGAAAAGAAGAGCTTGCGCTTGGAGGCCTCGTTGTCGGGGCGTCCACCTCTCAAGTCTCGACCGGGAGCGTTTTTACCCACGGCTCGAGCTTCCTGACGAAAAGTCCGCTGGTTCAGATTGCGCCATTACGCGGGATCGACCAGCAATTCAGGGGTGTTTATGCCGACGACCTCGCCGCGGGAGGACCGCTCGGTATAACCGTAACGCAGAATT
>DATDNS010000347.1:0-2765 GCA_036518155.1 Bacteroidota bacterium | reverse complement strand
AGCACCAGGACGTTGACATCCGTTTGAGCAACCTGCCGGACAAGTTTGAACGCCTGTCGCATTTTTTCGTTTTGGCTGATGATGTTGCCGAAGTTGAACGTCGTCTCGACGACCTCCCGAAGCCGTTCGAGTTCCGCACTTTTTCTCTTTTCCTCAAGCGCCCGGTGAACCCTGATCAGCAATTCTTCGTTCTTGAACGGCTTAGTGAGATAATCGTAGGCTCCTTCCCTCATCGCCTCCACGGCAGTCTGAATCGAGCCGTGCCCGGTCATCATGATCATCAACACGGAAGGACTCTTCCGTTTGACCTGCGCAAGGAGTTGAGTACCACTCATGCCTTCCATCACCAGGTCGGAGATCACAAGGTCAAATTGTGTCTCTTCCATCTTCTTCAGGGCCTCGGCCCCGCTTCCCAATCCGGTAACGTCATATCCCTCGTCACGGAGCATTCCTGTCACAGCTCCCCGGAAGGAGTTGTCGTCATCGACTACCAGTATGGCTGCGCGTTGTACAGTCATTGTTGACACCTCGACATCGAGTTCCTCTTGGAGAATAATGCTTTTTTCCGTGAATTTTTCGTTTGAGCGTGAATCCGCGTTTCTTTGTCGCTTCCCGTGTTTCACGCGTCATCGGGATTGACCGCGTTTTATTGAAGTTCTATGACTTCCCGTATTTTCGCAAGTACCTGGTTCGGGTTGTAGGGCTTTTGAATGAAATGACTCATGCCGTCGCGCAGCAATCGTTCCTTCTTCCCGGGCTCAAGAAATCCGCTGGCAAGAATGATTTTTGCGTTCTTGTTTATCTCACGCATCTTCCGCGCTGCTTCCCAACCGCCCAGCTTCGGCAATCCCATGTCCGTCACAACGACGGAAATCTGGTCGGCATGACGCTTGTAGAAATCGAGAGCCTCGACCCCATCCTGTGCCGTCAACACGCGATAGCCGTTGACTTCGAGTGTCTTTCTCACCAGTGCGAGGAGCGCTGCTTCGTCTTCGACAAGGAGTATTGTCTCGCTTCCGCCCGTGACGGCAACTTTGGACGTCGGACTCTCCTGTTCGGTCTCGAGGGTTCGGAGAGCAACCGGCAGATAGAGATGAAAGACCGTTCCTTTCCCGACCTGGCTTTCAACATCGACGAATCCCTCGTGGCTTTGCATCACGCCGTACACCACCGACAAGCCCAATCCCGTTCCCTTACCAAGCTCTTTCGTCGTAAAAAATGGCTCAAAGATACGCTTGCGCGTCGCCTCGCTCATGCCGCTTCCGGTATCCGAGACCACAATGTGCACATAGGCATCCCTGATTGCGGCCGGGAATTTCTGTTTTACAACGGTCCCGCTTATCGACTGAGTGGAAATTGTTATCCGGCCCCCATCCGGCATTGCGTCGCGTGCGTTCACACAAAGATTCAGGAACACCTGGTGAAGCTGTGTTTGGTCCGCCGTCACGAGCGGGACATTCTCTCCAAGATCCTTGGCGAATTCGATGGTCTTCGGGAATGTTGCCGCAAGCATCTTCGTGATCTCGGCGACCAGCGTGTTCACATTCAACGGCCGGAATTCCACATCTGTCTGGCGGGCGAAGGTCAGCATCTGCCGGACGAGCGCCGTCCCGCGCTCGACAGCCTGATTGATTGCTTCGACGCTCTCATTGAACCGTTCCGTGTCTTCCCTCGCCCTGCCGATGGAACCATTGTATGCCAGGATGATTCCCAGGATGTTGTTGAAATCGTGGGCGATCCCTCCTGCCAGGGTGCCAATACTCTCGAGTTTCTGTGCCTGTCGCAGTCCATCCTCAAGTCTCTTGCGATCAGTAATATCGGTCATGAACGCGCAAACGGCATACGCCACGCGGTTTGAGTCAAACAGCGGGAATTTGTTGACGATGAACGAATGATGCCCGTCCTCCTGTTGGTGCGATTCTTCCCATTCCAGCGGTCCCCCTTTTTCGAGAGCCTTCCAGTCACTCTTGCGAAGCTCGTCGGCTGTTTCCCGTTGGAAAAGGTCGTGATCGGTTTTGCCGATGACGTCGTTTCTCTCATGACGGTAGAACGTCTCAAAGCGCCGATTGATAAGCAGATATTTCCCCTGAAGGTCTTTCACATAGATGATGGCTGTGGACGTGTCAAGAATGGTCTGCAACAACTGTTCTGTATCGCCCAATCGGTGGAGCGTCGACTCCAGTTCCTTGTTCCGCACGGCGAGTTGATTGACTTTTTCTTTGAGCGATGAGCTCATTTCTTCGAATTGGCCGGCGAGAAATTTCAACTCTCCGCCGGACCGGACGTCGATCCGGTAGTCGTAATTCCCCTTGCTGATTTCATTCGTCCCCTGGACGAGCGATGCAATCGGCCTCGTGATCCCGTTTGAAATCACGAATCCAATAAGGGCGGAGACAATCAAAACGATTATCGAAAGAATGATAAGCGCGCCCCTGACGGGTGCCATTGATGCCTGTACTTCCCGCTCGACCGGCTTCATCAGGAGATAGCCAACCGCCGGAACCGAGGAACCGCTGTTGAGGCGGCAGAATGCGGAAACATACTTATCGCGCGATGCTTCCATCGTGAACACTTCCGGTCTCTGGGAACTTTGATACTGCCTGCCCGTCTGGAGAAGCCATTGTTCCAGCTCGGGTTTGGCGGGGGCTCCCCGGGTTGCGTCGACCACGGTTGTGTCAACAACGAGAACAACATCGGTATTGGTCATGGATTCGACCGAAGCGACGTCCCTGTCACGAACCTGAAACCCGATGGTCAATGTTCCC
>DATDNS010000346.1:0-2049 GCA_036518155.1 Bacteroidota bacterium | reverse complement strand
GAAGCTCGCGACGTTTAGCGATGACGGACTCGTTGAGCTTCTCCCCGACAGAATCGTCGTCAATGGCGTGGGAAGACTGGTGATCCGCAATATCGCGATGTGCTTCGACGCCTACCTTGACCAGATGATCAAGGAAAAACCCATTTTCTCGAAAACGGTTTGACATGGTCGCCGCAGGAGTTTCGCCGGCAGTTCGTGCTGTCGTTTTGCTTCAACTCGGCGGGCCCGACTCGCTCGAAGCGGTCCAGCCGTTTCTGTACAATCTCTTCGTTGACCCCGACATCATCGATCTCCCCGGTGCGTTCCTGTTTCGCAAGGCGCTTGCGCGCTTCATTTCGACCCGCCGTGCACCCAAAGTACAGGAATTGTATAAAAACATCGGCGGTCGATCCCCCATTCTCAGGGAGACACAACAGCAGGCGGACAGCCTGAAGGATTTACTGAAGAAGAAAGGGCAAAACATTCCCGTCGAGATCGCCATGCGCTACTGGCATCCCTTTACTGAAGAGACCCTCAAGAAACTTCTCGATGCCGGCGTGAATGAAGTAATCCTCCTTCCGTTGTATCCCCACTATTCGAAAGCCACCACCGGATCAAGCCTGCGCGAGTGGGAACGAGTCGCCAGGATTCTTGGCGCGAAGAACATAACGACCAAGGTCATCCAACACTACTTCGACCACACTCTTTATATCAAATCGCTCGTCGAACGCGTGCAGGAGGCAATTCAGCGAGTTCCGGCAGACCAACGGTCTAAGGTGAATTTGGTTTTTAGCGCTCACGGGACACCAATGAAATTGGTGCGTGATGGAGATCCGTACTCGCATCACATTCGACGCACGTATGAACTCGTAGTCGAGCAGGGAAATTTCGGACTTCCACACCACCTCTGCTTCCAAAGCAAGGTAGGTCCTCAGAAATGGCTTCAACCGTCATTGACCGAAACGATCGATTCCCTGGGAAACGGTGGGGTAACGCACGTTATCGTGAATCCGATCGCCTTCGTCACAGACCATATTGAGACACTCTCCGAAATCAACATCGAGGCAAGGCACGCCGCGCGCGAGCGGGGAATCACCTATTTTGACATGACAGCGCCGCTGACAACCAGCAAACTGTTTATTGAGTGTCTCGCTGAACTCGTTTTCGACAAGATTCCCGACTAACCGTGAAGAAACGTCCATCGGTCGTCATCATCGGGGGAGGCATCAGCGGACTTGCGACAGCGTGGTGGCTGCACAAAGCTTCCTTCGATGTTGTCGTACTCGAACGGGAACAGGAGCTCGGCGGGACGATGCAGACCATCCACGACCGCGGATGGTTGATCGAATCGGGTCCGAACAGTGCACTTGAGACAACTCCTCTCTTCAAAACTCTCACCGCCGACACAGGACTCGCCGGGGAAGTTGTCTACGCCAATGAAATCGGAAACAATCGTTACATTCTTCGCGGTGGGAAACTTCACGCGTTACCGATGAGCCCCGGAGCGTTCCTGAAATCACATCTGTGGTCGACGGGTGGCAAACTCCGATTGCTCAAAGAGCCATTCATCGGCCGCGCAGACCACGAGGAAACCATTGCGAGGTTTGTTGAGAGACGCTTGGGAAGAGAATTTCTCGATTACGCGATCAATCCTTTTGTTGCCGGTGTCTACGCAGGCAACCCGGAGGAACTCAGTGTCCGGGCCGCCTTTCCGAAGCTCTACGCTCTCGAAGAGCGCTACGGCGGTCTCATCAAAGGGCAGATTCGCGGCAGGTCGGAACGAGGGAAAAGAGCAGAAAAGTCGAAAGATCGGGCCCGAATGTTCGCATTCAGCCGAGGAATGCAGACGTTCCCGCAAGCGCTCGGAAAAGCTCTTGCAAAGAGGGTCTTCACCGGAACGACCGTCCAACGGATTTCAGAGAACAGGAATACCGGCTCTGCGCGTTTTACCGTCACAGGAACAAGAAAGCACCGGAACGTCATGTATCGCGCGGACGCCGTCATCTCGGCGATACCTTCGTACTCAGCAGCGCAATTGTTGTCTCGCATTGACGCCCCATTATCAGAGTC
>DATDNS010000345.1:0-4254 GCA_036518155.1 Bacteroidota bacterium | reverse complement strand
ATCCCCCTCCTTTCTCCCGCTCAGGATACGATGGAGTCAGATGCAGGCGGGTTCAATCTTGGGACTCACAATTACGGCATCTCCTTGGGCAATTCCCGCATTCATAACGGACTTCGGTTCAATTGGAGCGACGACGGCATCGAAGAAATCAACGGTTTCAATTTCACTCTTTGGAGACCCGGTGAGGAGCTCTCCGGTACTGTGAACGGGCTGGCCTTTGGCATTGTCTCGCCGGCAGCAGAGAATTTCAATGGTGTTACGATCGGTGGACTCGCGGTAGTTGCAAAGAACGATCTCAACGGGATTTCCCTGGGAAGTCTTGCAACTGTCAGCCTGGGGTCTGCAACCGGAGTGAATTTTGGCGGCCTTGCCCTGGTTGGCAGGCGGGAACTCGCGGGCATGAATCTCGGCGGCGTCGCATGCGTCACCGAAGGGGCCTTGAGCGGCTTCTCCCTGTCTTCGGTCGCTTTGGTCGGAAAAGGAAGCATTACAGGATTGAATATTGGGGGAATTGCACTTGTGTCCGAAGGTACTGTGACCGGCCTGAATTTTGGCGGAGTCGCTGCAGTGGGCAAAGATGGAATCGTGGGAATCAATCTGAGCGGCATCGCGCTTGTTTCCGAAGGGGGAATCGATGGCCTCAATATCGGTGGTCTTGCGATGGTGGGCAAAGAACGCATTCGAGGCATCAATGTTGGCGGCCTCGCGCTGGTTTCTGAAGGAACCGTGAATTACATCAACCTGTCCGGACTGGCAGTCGTTGGAATGGATGGCATCTCCGGATTGACTGTCGCGGGTGCAGGAATCGTTTCCCACAACAATATTGCTGGCATCAACATCACCGTTGGTGATTTGAGAAGTGAAGGGAAAATCAGCGGGTTAAATTTCGGGGCGTACAGGATCAAGGCGGGAGCCATCTCAGGACTGAATCTGGGTCTCGTCATGACGGAGGCAAAGTTTGCGAAGGGGCTGGTGACCGGAATCTACAACCGCGCGGGCACGTCGTCAGGGATTTCCATCGGCATATTCAACCACGCGACTGAACTCTTTGGTATCCAGCTGGGGATTGTCAATTACGCCGAAAACAATCCGGAATTCCTCAGGATTCTCCCGCTCGTCAACGTCCACTTTTAGGCTGAGGAGCAGTCTATCTTCTCGCTGGGTGGAGCGATGGTAGAAGACAGACTTTCATCCCTAAGATCGGGAACCCCCTGCTACAACTATTTGTCCAGTACGCCCATTGCACGTTTCAGCTTCACGAGTGAGGTGTTGTAATCGAAGAGCGCCTGGATGTTGCTCAGTCTCGCATTGGAGAGCGTAAGCTGGGCATCGGTAATTTCAATCGCCGATCCAACTCCGAATTTGTAGCGCCCTTCCGCAACGTTCAGATTCTCCGACGCCTGCCCGACAAGCTTGCCTGTCGCGTCGATCCTGTCCGATGCTTCTCTCAACGAAAGATAGTTCTGCTCCACATCGAGCAGCGCATTTTCCATCGTGATGGAATAGTTTGCCTGCGAAGATTCAAGGCCCGCCTCTGCCAGATCCACCTGGGCATCGATTCCGAATCCCTGGAACACGGGAAGACTCACGGTGACACCCGCATTCCATCTGCTTTGCAGCGGAAAATTGAAGCCGCTCCAATTCCACGTTCCTGAAAGGGCCACGGTCGGCAATCGTTGACCGGAAGCCGAGGAGACAAATGCCCGGCTGCTCTCGATATGGGCGCGGGCTGAGAGCAAATCCTGCCGCGTCGAGAGCGCTACGGCTTTTACCGAGTCGAGCGACATCGAAAACGAAGGCACACCGAGCGTGTCGGACAATGCATACGGAGCAGTAGAGTGGACCCCCATGGAATTCTCAAGCTGCAGTCCGGCGATACGCAGTAGATTTTTTGCTGAAATCAGGCTGACGTTAGCGTTTGCCACATTCACCTGCGCTGTGGTCACATCGAATTGTGGGCGGGTGCCTACCGCATAGTAGGCCTGTGATTCCTTGAGATGGGCCTCGGTTTGTGCGACATTCTCTTTATTTACATCGACGACTTCTTGTGCCTGCAGCACACTGTAATAGGCTATTTCGGCGTTCGCAATAACGCTGAGCCGCGAAGCCTGATAATCAATTGTGCTCGCATTGAACAGTTCATGAGCGCCGGAGACGCGACCGTCGGTTTTTCCAAAATCGTAAACCGTCTGCTGTACGGTCAGTGCGCCAGTATAGTTGTTGTACGATTGTATCCGCGGAGGAAACGAAGGATTGAAGACAAATGCCCCATCGGTTCGAGTCGCTGTTCCCGTTACAGTGAGAAGCGGGAAATAGGCCGAACGGGCCAGCGTCAGGCTTGCCGCGGAGGATTGAACGCTTGCGTCCGCAGCCTGGATACCCGGATGGTATCGCAACGCAAAATCGACGGCGGTCGCAAGCGAAAGAGATTGCGGGAATCGTTGGATCTCCTGTGCAGTGGAACTGCCGGGAAGAAAGAACGTGATCGTACACCACGCGTACAATGACAACCGGAGGTTCTGTTTCATAGGGCTGAGCTGTCCCTGTAAAATGTGATATTGTGTCGTTTGGCTGCCCGATTGACTTCTCAAAAAAGAGAAAGGGCCCTGAATTGCATGAATAAACGTATTTGTCTGTCGTTTGTTCCCAAACGTGCGAAAAACGGTTCATCAGGAGCAGCGGATATACGGAACCGGCCTTGTTTTTGACGTACGAATTGGCCTATTTAACCGAGCCATCATTCAATCGTAGCATGTGTAGTAAAAGACTCATCAGCAAGAGGACGTCGTTGACTGACGATACGGTTCGAGATCTCATACAACGGTGCAATGATGGAGATGTTCTCGCATTCGAGAAGCTGGTTCGCAAATTTCAGTCCTATGCATTCGCGCTCGCGATGCGATTACTCTGCGACGAAACGGAGTCACGCGACATTGTCCAGGAGTCATTCGTTCGAATCTGGAAACATATCGACCGGTTCGACCCGCGGAAACAATTCACGACCTGGATGTACACCATCGTCACCAATCTTTGCGTTGACCGGCTTCGCACCATCAACCGCAATCGAAAACTCTTCCTTTCGCATGACGAGGATTCTGCACTGCCCGATATTCCGGACGATCTCGACGTGTACGAAATCGAATCGAACGAGGAACTTGCCGCCATGATCAAGTCCCTGACCAGAGAATTGCCCACGAAACAGCGACTGGTATTCACGTTGCGCGATATACAGGACCTGACCGTCGAGGAAGTCGCGACCATCACCGGACTTTCCGTCGGAAGCGTAAAAACGAATCTCCATTATGCGCGCCGCGCACTCCGCAGGCTTATGGAAGACAAACATCACGTCACGAGGCTCGAACCGTGAATTGCAATCGTTTTCGAACAATGCTGTATTTGTATCGGGAAGGAGAACTCTCGAACAACGAAGCCGGGGACCTTGTGCAACATCTTCACGCGTGTGAAAGTTGCCGTCTCGAAAAGGAACGGATTGACAAGCTTGATGACCTCGTGACCCGCGTCCGGTCATTTTCCCCCACGATGGACTCTCCGGCGACTCTCACGTCTGGCATCGTGTCCGCGGTGCGTTCGACATTCGTGAATGATCCCAGGTTAGGTTCGGGTGCACGGTTGTTTGAGTTCTTCGCTCGGCAAGAAGTCCGGATTGCCTCCGCGTTCTTCATCATTCTTGCAGTTGGCACATTCCTCTTCCAATATCTTACCCTCTTCACGCAAATTCACTCCCTTGAATCAGCTGCGGCATTGGAAGCGCGGCCAACACATGCGCCGGGATTGCTCTACTCAGTAGAATCAGCACGCCTGACGAAACTTTCAGATTCGAAGGAACTCAGGGATCTCGTCCCCTCCGGTCAGTACGCTGTTGAGGATGGCAAGATCGTTGTGCGCCAGAGAGACGTCGCTTCACTCCTTAGCCCGACCGGGCTCCGGTTCCTCACATCGACCGTCGCATCTTCAGTATTGCGAATGGACAAGCAAACAATTGACAATCTGATTGAAGACGTTGAGAAGAACGCAAAGATCATAACGAGATTTGGACAGTGAAGGATACCATCATGATCAACAAGAGATATAGTTGCATCTATGCTGTGTGCATAATCGGATTGATGTTCTTGCCGGCTTGCCTTGAAGTGCACACGACAAGTCAGGTCAATTCCGATGGCTCGATCCTGCGCACGATAACGTTCGAGGACGATTCTGCGTCAGTGTATCGTGGCGTGTTTCCGCTTCCGATCG
>DATDNS010000344.1:0-2026 GCA_036518155.1 Bacteroidota bacterium | reverse complement strand
CGATTGGCAAGGGGGGAAACAACGACCACCTGCTCGCTTCCGGGAACGAACTACGACAGAATGGCGTTGATTTTTTTGAAATCGACAGAGGCGGCGATGTCACCTATCACGGTCCGGGTCAGATTGTCGGCTATCCCATTTTGGACCTCAACGGCTATGTTCCCGACCTCCATCGTTATCTGCGGAGTCTCGAAGAGACGATCATCGTTGCGTTGCGAAACTTCGGCATCGAAGGGACGCGCGAAGAAGGCTACACCGGTGTCTGGGTGAAAGGGGAGAAGATCGCGGCGATCGGTGTCAGGGTGAGTCGCTGGATTACCATGCACGGCTTCGCCCTCAACGTGAATACCGACCTCTCGAGATTCGGCAGAATAATTCCCTGCGGCATTTTCCACAAGGGGGTTACTTCCGTGCAGTCGATCCTGGGCAGGACGGTAGTGCTGGAAGAAGTCCATAACGAATTATCCAAAGCATTCGGTTCAGTGTTCGAATGCAGCTTGCGGACGGTGAGCGAGAATGAACTGATGAGACAGATTGCATCGATTGAACATCAGCAACAGGAACTAACAAGAGGAGTCGCGTGAGCACAACATCCAAAGTTCAGAGTGAATCAGCCACAAGGCCTTCCGTAAAATCCAGGTCGACCCTATCGAGGGATGAACTTGTAAAGGCCTACAGGATGATGCTGTTGGCCCGACGGATTGACGAGAAGCATCTGATGCTTCTCAAGCAGGGAAAATCGTATTTTCACATCGGCGGGTCGGGCCACGAGGCCGCTCAGGTCGCTGCAGCTTCATGCTTTCGGCCGGGCTACGACTGGGCAAACTGCTACTATCGGGACGTCGGTTTTGCGCTGACGTTTGGGTTTACGCCGGAAGATGTCTTTCTCGCTGCATTTCATCGGGCGGAGGATCCGACCAGCGGTGCACGCCAAATGCCGGGTCACTGGGGAAAAGAAGAACTACGGATGGTCACGCAATCCAGTCCGACGGGGACGCAATACCTTCAGGCCGCAGGGTTGGCGTTGGCGGCGAAGAAGGAAGGGAACGACGAAGTTGTGTATGTTTCATCCGGGGAAGGTGCGACGAGCGAAGGGGAATTCTTCGAAGCGATCAACTGGTCCGCGCGCGAGGCGCTGCCGGTTGTCTTCTTTATCCAGGACAACAAGTATGCGATATCGGTGCCGGTGGCTCAACAGACTGCCGGTGGGTCGGTGTTCGAAATAACAAAAGGGTTTGCGGGTCTCAATCGCCAGGATGTTGACGGGACAGACTTCCTTGAGACATACGGCGCCGTAAAGCATGCGGTCGAGAGAGCGCGCAGAAGGGAGGGACCTTCGCTGATCGTTGCCCACACAGTCAGATTACTGGCTCATTCTTCGTCGGATGACCAAACGAAGTACAGGTCAAAAGAAGACCTTGAAAAAGACAAGAAGATGGACCCCCTGCCGAAGATGGCGAGCTATCTTATTGAGCAGGGATTCCTGACCGACCGGGATGTCAGCGAATTGCAGGAGGAAGTGAAGCGCGTCGTCGACACAGCCGCTGACTGGGCCGAAACCAGAACAACGCCGGATGCCAGCACAGTGAGTCTGCATATTTATGGCGAGGCGCACGCAAATCCACCCCGTGATTTTGTCGAGCCCACACATACCGGACCAAAAATTGTGCCCGTCGATGCAATCAACCACGCGTTGGCGGAGGAAATGCAGCGGAACCCGAAGGTGGTCGTCTTCGGGGAAGATGTGGCCGGCAAAAAAGGGGGTGTGTTCACCGCAACGAAAGATTTGACGGCGAAATTTGGAGAAGACCGTTGTTTCAATTCGCCTCTGGCGGAAGCGAGCGTGGTGGGTGTCGCTATCGGCATGGCGTTGAAAGGATGGAAGCCGGTACCGGAAATTCAGTTTGGCGACTATATTTGGCCTGCATTCATGCAGATCCGCGATGAACTGGCCATGATGCGGTACCGCTCGAATGGGCGCTGGACCTGCCCGGTAGTCATCAGGGTTCCGGTCGGCGGCTATATT
>DATDNS010000343.1:0-2828 GCA_036518155.1 Bacteroidota bacterium | reverse complement strand
TCGTCCTGGATAAACGTCAGGAATGTCCTGCGGACGATTCCTTCAAGGACATTTTCCGTGGTAGAGGGGGTGACGAACACTCCGTTGCGGACCATGAAGATGTTTTCCGCCGACCCTTCCGAGACGTGGCCGCTGTGGTTGAGGACGATCGCTTCGTCAAACCCGGCCAGCTGGGCGTCGGTCTTGGCAAAGGCGGAGTTCACGTACGACCCGGCGATCTTTCCGCGTGCGGGAATAACGTTGTCATCCACCCGTTGCCACGAAGAAATCGTGACGTGGGCTCCTTCTTCTTTTTCCACGTAGCGTCCAAACGGCAGCGCCGATATCGAGAGCGCCGGTGTGAGATTGTGGAGGCGGACACCGATGATCTCGTCGGAATAAAAGGCGAGGGGACGTATGTAGCAATCCTCTTTGTAGTCGTGCTTGCGAATGAGCTCGAGTGTCGAGTTGGTCAGTCCCTCTCTCGTATACTCGGTCTCCATGCGCATGAGTTTCATGGATTCGAGAAAACGTTTGTAGTGATCGAGGGGACGGAAGACGAAGAGTTGTTCCTCTTCCTTGTTCCAATAGCCGCGAATTCCTCCGAAGACGGCGGTGCCATAGTTGAGTGCGTGTGTCAGCACACCGACTTTCGCATCTTCGTACCGCACGACCTTGCCGTTGAAGAAAACAAATTTTGGTGTTGCCACGGGTCATCTCCTCGTTGGTGATTCGGTTCGTTGACAATCAGAACATCGAATGTTCGCCCGGCAGCCGAAGCGCCGCCGTCGACAATTTGGTACTCCGTCGAACGCCGACTCCGTATTCAGGACACCGTCAATTTGTTCAACCTCTTCTCAAAAAGCAAGCGATTGAGCCGCGAATGTGTCAGGATTGTGGAAGTTTCAGGGAACGGGCGGCTGCAGGCATGCGAGGATTGGACGCCGGATGTGTCTTTTGTTCCCACCTTCGTACGGGGGGCGCAACGCACTGCTCTCTACTTCATCGGTATTCGCAGACCCATTCTCAGCGGAATGTAGTCGGTATTGGCGTTATTGTTCCGGGGGAAGGAATACGCATAGCGGAGCTCGGTATAGAGGTCGAGCGAAGCCGCGAGAGTCCATTCCATGCCGAGCCCTGCGCTGGCGGTCCCTGCGGCATGCGTCTCACCGCTCTGGCTTACCTCGTAGCCTGAATACGACGCCTCGCCTGCGCTCGTCGTCGTGACGAGTACACCGGCTCCCCCGACAACATACAGGGAGGTAAGGTCGGAGGGTGCCCAAACGTATTTTGCATTGCCGGTGAGGCTGAGAATTGACGTTCTGTACCCTGAAAGCGTGTTATTGTCCGATGGAAGACCCAGCGCCTTCAGAAATCGCTCCTTGTCCAGCGGAAAACTCCCGAAGTCGATCATCACGGACAGCGAGGTCAAGCGGGATTGCGCAAAGCTCACGCCGCCGCCTGCAGTAATCCCCGGAGCCCATAAATCGTAAAATGGCTGGGGTTTGTACGGAAATCCGCCGCCGACGTGAATACAGTACGACATCTCGGATTCGGATTGTGCCCGGACTAATTGCGCACAGGCAGTCGTAACAAGCAGGAACACGGCAAGAAGTTTCATGGATATTCCCCCTCGTACATTCCGTGGCGGTTTCAATGCTACGGCTGTTTCGTCAGGACCATCGGAAAATTTGTAAAGCCAGAACCGTTCAGGTACGCATTGATCGTGGATTTCGCATCGTAGACTCCTGATACCCCGATCGGTTGGTAGCCTGTGATGTAGAGTGTAAATCCGAGATTCGGGAATGCATTTGTTCCGGAAATCGTCACGTTCGACCAGAGGGTACCCACGGAAATGACCCCGGTACCCGTGATCTTGGCTTTCACCTGCTTCAGCGAAATGTTCAGATTGAGTCCCGCATTCGATCCAATCCACGTTCCGTCACATACCGGGGGGAGGAGTACGGACGGATACGTTACAGGGTCGTCTTTGTAGCATCCCGCTACGAGAAGGAGGAGGAGGGAGAGGAGAAAAACATTCCTGCGGCTCATTGAAGTGTCCTTACTGGTTTGTTCAATGCAGCTCTTCGTCGCCCGAGGATGCCCTGAACGATACACTCGCATCGCCGCAGACGATCAACGTATAAGCCTGATTCCCGTTGATTGCAGGAAGGGGTGCCGATCAACGGTGAGGCATAATTTCCGTTACCGGTCGCTAACATGCAAGTGGAATTCTGCTTCAGCCGGGTTGAGCGAATCTTTGGTCGGCGCGGTAGAAATTCGCCCACCGAACCGTTCACGTTGTCGTCACTCGAACACGTTATCATAACTCGAGTTGGGCCGACAGCGCTATCGGCAGGAATACCTGTTCGGTAGCGAACACAATTTCGAATCTCGCTTCTGTGATGAATGCAAAACCGGCTGTTATCGGTATGATGCCCCCGATCCCTACGGAGCCCGCAGCACGGGCAACCGTCTTTCCGGAATTTCCATATAACCCCCGGGAAATATTGTCAGGTTGTCCCTCAAACCATTCCGAGATGATGATCCTTCCGATCTCAGTAACCACCAGACCGGCACGCACTGCGAGAAATGGCTTTACGAATGTTCCCGGAGTCCTGAAACGAACGCCGACCGCGGTTTCGTAGATCCTCGTCGGTTGCCCCGTGACACTCCAACGCAAGCCCGCGATCGCAGGAAAAGCCAGTTCAAGGTTGTTGCCCTCGTATGGCAAGTAACTCAAGCGTCCCTCGAACAGGAGGTCTGACCGATTTGAGATGGAAAACGAAAGTCCTCCTCCTGCTGTCCAGCCGTCGGCCCAATTGGCATAAACGCCCTGCGCGAGCCGA
>DATDNS010000342.1:0-4547 GCA_036518155.1 Bacteroidota bacterium | reverse complement strand
CCTCTATAATAGTAATGCCGATGGCTTCGAAGAATTCACCGAGCTCCTGTGGAAGGGCTGCGCCTCCCGAGACGAAGAACCGTATTCGCCCCCCCGTTGCCGCCTGGAGTTTCGAGAAGACGAGCTTCGACGCCACCCTGTACTGCGCCTCGAGCGAAGGACTGACAGGTCCCGACCGCTTCGCCGCCGTGTACGCTTTGCCGACGCCAACCGCCCAGCGAAAAATCTTCTGGCGTAATTTCGGCATCCCGTCGACCTGTTTCGTGATGCGGCTGTGGATCCGTTCGAACAGCCGCGGTACGGTCGTGACGATGGTCGGATGCACTTCCAGCAGATTCTCGCGCACGGTCTCGATGCTTTCGGCGTACGCCACCGTTGCGCCGCACGCGAACGCCGTGTAGTACCCCGCCATGCGCTCGAAAGAATGGCAGAGCGGAAGAAAGGAAAGGAACAGATCGTCCGTGCCGAACGGAATCGCTTCCGCAGAAGCGATGATGTTCGAGACGAGGTTATGGTGCGTGAGCATGACCCCTTTCGGATTCCCGGTCGTCCCAGAAGTATAAATGATCGTCAGAAGGTCGGAAGGGTTCGGACGCGCAAGGCATTCGCGGAAATACGTCGGGTTCCCTTTTTCGAACTCCTCTCCCATCGCGTAGACTTTCGAGAACCCGATGACATCGGCGTCTTCAACGGACCCTTTCTCCGCCATGACGATAATCCGCCTGAGCGATCGTACCTCGGACCGGATTTTCAAGACTTTGGCGAGCTGGAAGGTGTTGGAGACGACGGCAGCTTTGACTTCGGCGTCGTTGAAAATATATTCGATTTGTTTCGGCGTGAGCGTCGGATAGATCGGGACATCGACGGCGCCGAGCGTGACGATCGCCATGTCGGCGATGACCCACTCCGGCCTGTTCTCCGCGATGATGGCGATCTTGTCGTCTTTGTGGATGCCCATCGACGCGAGGCCGAGCGTGAAGAGCTCGACATTGCGGCGGTATTCCGTGAATGAAATTCCTCGGTACTGCTTGTCGACTTTGTGCATCAGCATCGGACGCTTGTCGTTCGCAAACTTCGTCGTGATGCGGTCGAACATTTCCGTAATGGTGGTGAACTGAACAACAGTTGCCATTGGGAAATCCCTGGGAGATGAATGGGTGTGTAAAACGTTGCCAAGTTAAATGAACGCCCATTGAGAAGCAACCAACCGGCGAATTCCTCCCCGGGGAGTGTGATCCCGATAACCTGCAGCGCACGCGCAGCATCGGGTGCTGCCGGAATGGACATGTTGTTGTCTCCGCGGGACCCGGAATCACACTTTTCGGTGGGTTAGCTCTGAATCTCCGGTTTCATCGGGTTGCGTCAAGTGAAATCGTCGTTTTCCAAATAATTTCTTTAATTTTTAACTTGACAACTCTCCACCTACCAACTATATTCTCATCCAGTTGAGTCAGGTCTAACGTTCCGTGTCTGCCAGAACCCCACCCAACATCCGAAAGTGCAGAAGGATAGACCGACAGTGATTAAGCAACAGTTCCTTTCAATCTTGTAATCTCAAGAAAATGAAGAGGCTAGGTCCGGCACGCGAAAGCGGGCGCAAGGGACTTTTTCCCTCTTTATGTTCAGAACGAAACCAACGTTTTTGTTTTTCATCTAAAACTTTTTTGTGCAAGGAGGATCAAGCATGCTCGAGGGAGAACTCACCAACGTCAAGACCGCAGACGAGCAATCGCAAACGGGACAACAGAACCGCGGGTTGAAGTTCACGCGGTACTTCACAAAGCCCGGTGTCCATCCGTTCGACGAGATCGAATGGGAATTGCGCAGTGCCGTTATCTCGAATGAGAAAGGTGAGAAGGTTTTCGAGCAAAAAGATGTCGAGATCCCGAAATCGTGGTCTATGACAGCGACGAACGTCGTCGTGTCGAAATATTTTCACGGCCAACTCGGCACGCCGAACCGCGAACACAGCGTGAAGCAGCTCGTCAAGCGGGTCGCGAGCACGATTTGCGAATGGGGTTACAAAGGAGGGTACTTCGCATCCGAAGAAGATGCGGAAATCTTCTACAACGAGCTCCTCTATCTCCTCGTCAACCAGTATATGTCCTTCAACAGCCCTGTCTGGTTCAATGTCGGCGTTGAAGAAAAACCGCAGTGTTCTGCCTGTTTCATCAATTCTGTGCAGGACTCGATGGATTCGATTCTCACTCTTGCGAAGACTGAAGGGATGCTCTTTAAGTGGGGATCGGGAACCGGATCGAATCTCTCGACACTCAGATCGTCACGCGAAAAAATCTCAGGCGGTGGTACGCCTTCCGGTCCCGTCTCCTTTATGAAGGGCTTCGATGCGTTCGCGGGCGTCATCAAGTCCGGCGGAAAGACGCGGCGTGCGGCAAAGATGGTCATCCTCAACGCCGAGCACCCGGACATCGTCGACTTCATCAACTGCAAAGCAGATGAAGAGAAAAAAGCGTGGGCGCTCATCGATGCCGGATACAACGGCGGCTTCAACGTCCCCGGCGGCGCCTACGATTCCATTTCCTACCAGAACGCAAACCACTCCGTGCGCGTAACGGACGAGTTCATGAAAGCCGTCATCGAAGACAAGGAATGGATCACGACGGCAGTGACGAGCGGCAAACCGGTCGAGAAGTACAAAGCGCGCGACATCATGAAACAGATTTCGGACGCCGCGTGGGTGTGCGGCGACCCGGGTATGCAGTTCCACACGACGGTCAACAACTGGCACACCTGCTCGAACACGGCGCCGATCAACGCCTCGAACCCGTGCAGCGAGTACATGTTCCTCGACGATACCGCGTGCAACCTTGCGTCGCTGAACCTCATGAAGTTTCGCCGCGCAGACAAAGAATTTGATGTCGAATCCTTCCGGAAGGCCGTGGAAGTCACGATCACGGCGATGGAAATCGAGGTCGACTATGCCAGCTACCCGACGCCCAGGATCGGCGAGAACAGCCACGAATACCGTCCCCTCGGACTGGGCTACGCCAATCTTGGCGCCCTGCTCATGTCGCGCGGACTCGCCTACGACAGCGACGAAGGGCGTGCCATGGCGGCGGCTATCACCTCGTTGATGTGCGGCGAGGCCTACAAGCAGTCGGCGCTTATCGCGAAAGAAATGGGACCGTTCAACGGCTTCGCCAAAAACCGCGAGCCGATGCTCAACGTGATGACCAAACACGGCGTCCACGCGGAACGGATCAGCAAAGACTATATCGCCTCCGACCTGTGGGAAGCGCAGTGCAAAGTGTGGAACGACGTCGTGGAGTTCGGCAAGAAATACGGCATCCGCAACTCGCAGGCGACGGTCCTCGCACCGACGGGAACAATCGGCTTTATGATGGACTGCGACACCACCGGCGTCGAGCCCGATATCGCGCTCGTGAAATACAAGAAGCTCGTCGGTGGCGGATTGATGAAGATCGTGAACCAGACCGTCCCGGAAGCCCTGGCGAAGCTCGGCTACGACCAGGAAGAAATCGAGCATATCATCGCCTACATCGACAAGAACGACACGATCGAAGGGGCGCCGCACCTGAAGGAAGAGCATTTGTCCGTCTTCGACTGCGCGTTCAAGCCCAGCAACGGCAAGCGCTCCATCCATTATATGGGACACATCAAGATGATGGGAGCAACGCAGCCGTTCCTTTCAGGGGCAATTTCGAAGACTGTGAACCTCCCGACGGAAGTGACGCCGGAAGAGATCCAGCAGGCATACATCGAGTCGTGGAAGCTCGGACTGAAGGCCGTCGCCGTCTACCGCGACGGTTGCAAGCGAACACAGCCGTTGAGCACGTCGCTCGACAAGAAGGAAGAGAAACCGAAGGCCCGTCCGGCACGCCGCAGACTCCCCGATGAGAGGGTCTCGATCACGCACAAGTTCAGTATTGCCGGCCACGAAGGGTATATCACCGTCGGGATGTTCGAAGACGGCACGCCGGGCGAGCTGTTTGTGACCATGTCCAAGGAAGGCTCGACGATTTCCGGGATGATGGATTCCTTCGCGACGGCGATCTCGATTTCGCTGCAATACGGCGTTCCGCTGAAGGTTCTGGTCGACAAGTTCAGTCACGCCCGGTATGAGCCGGCGGGGTTCACGAACAACCCGGACATCCCTATTGCCAAGTCCATCAGCGATTATATCTTCCGGTGGCTGGGCAAGAAGTTCATGAGCAACGACGAGAAGCCGGCGTTGGACCCCCAGGCGGACAACCTGATTACCGACACACGCTCGAAAGTGGCGGTCAAGGAGTCCCCTGTCCAGAAGGATTTTGCGCAGGCGAAGGCAGTGAGCAACATTGAGCGGAACGAAAAGGCCGTGTTTGCAGCCCAATCCGACGCTCCCCCCTGCCACGAATGCGGAAGCATTATGATTCGGAGCGGTAGCTGCTACAAGTGCATGGAGTGTGGTTCAACTAGCGGTTGCTCATAAGATAAGCCAATTGTCATAGCGAGGAGAGAGTCGTAGGGGGACAACGACAACGCTTTCTGACTTAGCATTGAACGCCGATGGTTGAAGAACTATC
>DATDNS010000341.1:0-2461 GCA_036518155.1 Bacteroidota bacterium | reverse complement strand
AGCATTGACCTTCCATACGCCACCAAGATCGGCAAATGATCGGGGAGGAGGATTCAATGAGCCGAATGCGCGATCAATCAGGCGGAATTTCTCCGAATTGACGTGGATATTGTATCCGCGAAACGGGTTTGGAGCATTCCGCAAAATCCAGTTGATCCGACTAAAAGTATGCAGCAATTTTTTCTCCATTATCCTGAATGCGCTTAGCGGACTGGAGTCGCGCTGCAGTCGTTAGACTGCAAATGCTTTAATGCATGCAAGATTGTCGCAAATTTGTGCAACTCTGCAAGTCGCTTGAATTTAGTTTAGCTGCGTTTTCCACGGCTCGTTAGGGGAGGAAAATTGGAGGAGGGAATCTATCGTGGCTGCGATACCTCCGGCGTCCCCCGATACCGGTACTCTCGCTGCACAGCCACTTCAAATTTAAACAGCGATAATCTCAGACGCAATGATTGGCGGCAGTTGCATTCTCAACTTTGACAAGGGTTGTACTCAACGAAGAGGGTGCTAAGAGATGGACGACAAGGAGTAATTCGACTGAATGTTCCGCCATCGAAGCGAATCAGGAAAGAATCAGCTCCATGAAGAGTTCGCCTTCCACGGGATTATCGCGGTAAGGTGCAATTTCTTTGAAACGAAGAGAGCGATAAAGCGATGTGGCTTCTTTCATCGGCGGCAACGTATCGAGGAGCATGAGTTTGTACTCCTTCGCGCGCGCATGCTCAATCACTTTCAACGCCAACTTGCGACCAATCCCTTCTCTGCGGAACGGGGGACGCACGTACAGTCTCTTCATCTCACATACATTGTCGCGGACCTTCTTCAGTGCGACGCACCCCACAGCCATCTTCTCGATATACGCAAGCATCAGACAACCATCCGGGGCCGCATACTCACCCGGAAGCTTTGCGAACGTGTTGTCATCACTCTCAGCGACAAATACACTCCCCAATGAATCAGCGTACTCGCGGAATAATTCCCGGCAATGGGCAAGGTCCGGATCCGATCCGACGTGTGTGAGGTGCACCACGGCGCAATTTTACCTTCCTACGGACAATTCATACATGTTCTCCGCTTTCTCGTCTTTTTCGATCGAGACTTTGTCGCCGAACCGCAATCCCTCCCAGCGGAGGAAATAATGATCGTGCGGCAGTTGTGGACCGCGGCATGTGCAATGATACGATTCAACGCTCGACTTCTTCTCCGTCTTCAAAGAGTGGAGGTCAAACGGTTTACCGACCGGAGGGAAAAATGAGAGCTTGTCTTTAAGGATGAACACGTATCCCTTCTTTGCTTCTTCTGATGAGATTCTTCGTGAAAACGTTTCTGATTTTGCCATGGTGAGTCTTCCCTGGTAATTGTCTTATGTCGACCGCAATAGGGTGTTCCTTAAGATTCTGTGCTAGGAGACTGTCGTTTCTTCCCTACCGAAAGAGATTGTTGATGAGGATCGGTATCAGGAAATATGCCCAGCACATTCCGGCAAACACGAACCCTGCCAGCGCCACGAACGACCAGAGCGCCATCTTGATTTCTCCGTCCCTCTTTTTTGCATTTTTGACGGCGAGGTAGAGAGCGAACCCCGCAACCGCGAGGGAAAGCGTTGAAAGGATTCCAAAGATGATGATCAGCAGTTTGTCAGGCATTCTTCTTCTTTGCGCGGGAACAGCGTATGGGGAGATGAGTCTCTGTTAACAATCTATCGAAAGAGTCCCCGAGAATCAAGGAAACGAAGAAGGTCGTCGGTCACGGTGGGCATGTGACAGCTGGGGAAATGATCGGGGTACGAATTCACTTGTCCCTGAACGGCACACGGTGTTCTCAAAAACAAAAAAGCCGACGTTTCTCGCGAAACGTCGGCTCCAGTGAACGGCTCTGTCAGATGTCAGCCCTGTTTCTCCTCTTTCCCCATCTTCTTCCCCTTCGCTTTCACCTTCACGTCCTGTATGGACTCCACCTTGAGCAGATCGCCGTCCATTGTACCCTTGACCTCGACCAAAAAGCCGCTTTCTTTTTTCGTTTTGTCAAAATAGTCGGAAGCAAGCTTGTTGCCGTTCTCGTCGAACTTGATGAACTTACCCTTCGACATGATACCGTAACCGCTTGCTTTGCACGCATCCTGCAATGCGCAATCTTTCGGATGCTTCATCGCTTTTTCCGTCGCCTTCGCTTCGTCGAGTTTCGACATTTTCGTGGCGCACGCATTGTCGAGCAGATAACCGGTCATGTTGTGGCTCTTGCTCATATCCGATTTCTGTTCTGTGGCCTGGGCATCGTCGATGGATTCCACCTTGAGCACGTCGCCGTCGATCGTTCCTTTGACCTCAACGAGAAAATTTGATTCCTTCGTCGATTTGTCGAAGTACGCGGAGGCAAGCTTGTCTCCGTTCGCGTCGAACTTGATGAACTTCCCGTTGGAGATCACACCGTAACCGTCATCCTTGCACATGTCCTCGAGAGC
>DATDNS010000340.1:0-3284 GCA_036518155.1 Bacteroidota bacterium | reverse complement strand
GAACCTCGAATGAATGAAAGACGCTCAAATCGACATTGATCGGATCTGCCGGATAATCGCCGACCATGCCAAAGTTGTAGAAGAACGTCCGGATGTTGTTCGCGTCGTGAGTCCCTTGCCGTTCGTACTGGATACTCCCCCGGAGTGCGGGCGGCACGACCGGCAAGAGTTGGGAAGAGGCGGGAACGGACCCGATGACAACCGTCAGGAAAAGCAAATTCAATGTTCGCACGTACATGGCGTGAAAGGCTCCGTCGGTCAAAGTTGAACGGGATCGTTTACTCATGGTCAGTTCGTAATGCCAGCCAGTGAAAGACCAACCTCGATTCTTCTCGGTGCATAATACCGTGAAGGATCGATCAACGTATTGCGGTCCTGAGATGGAACGAGGCTGTAATAAGGCGATCCGGTGCTGCTGAAAACAAATCCATTGGAATACGTGGAGCCAAAGAGATTCGTGATGCGCACAAAGGCAGAAATGCCCAGGCTTCCGAGTTTGAAGTCTTTTTCAGCGCGCAAATCCACGACGACGGAACTCTGTTTTGTTCCCGAATTCGCCTCAATTTCCCCTCCGAATCCGGACGAAATCGACGGCGTATACGGTTCTCCACTTTGCAGCCGGACGATAACGTTGACGGAGTAATCCTGCGCTGATTCAACGCCAAGAGTGGCGTTCAGTGTGCTTCGCTGGTCCCACGCAAGCGGCACAACCCTTGGGCGGGGATCTTCGCCGGCAGCAGCTCGTGTCGCGGTCTCCCTGGGGTCACTCGAATTTCCCAACGCAGTCTGATAGGTATAGTTGATTGACGCATTGAGCAAACCCTGTTTGTAGTCAAGGGACAATGTCGAACCGCTGACATTGCCGAAATCGACGTTCGTGAAGCGGGGGTATTCTGCTGCCGCGTAAGTTGAGATAAATTCAACGCCAAGGAGGTCCCGTATATCTTTATAGAAGACGCTCGCAGCGAAGCCGAAGGATTCGGTCAAAGAAGCCTTGTAGCCAAATTCATACTGTGTTGTCAATTCCGGCTTTAGATTTGGATTTCCCATGACGCCGTACGTGATTCCGCCGGCCTGCAGATTTCTCAGTATGCTGAAGTCGGTGTTCGAAAAAAGATCGCCCAGGGCCGGATACTGGTAGAAATGACCGTAGGAGAAATACACCGAACTTCGATCCGTCACCGGATAGGAGATCCCCAGCCTTGGGGCAACTGCGTATTTGATTGTTGTGCCGACATACCTGGATGTGGGAGCACCCGGGATGGCATTTGCCGGATTCGAAAGGTCCCCCGGCACCGATGTATTGGCATCGAACACTTCCAACCGGATACCCCCGCGGATCAACAGGTAGGTGAATTCGATCTTATCCTGGATGAAGGCAGAGAACCAGCGTGGATTACTTTTGACAACGTGCGGAAGTTCCGGGACATCAACAAATGGCGTGATGAGCTGGACCCCCTTTGAATTGGTGGTAGCCACCAGAACGCCGGGCGATCCAAATTCGAGCCAGGATGTCTGTGCTTCGAATCCAAATTTGAAAAGATGTTCCTGCGTTGCCTGCCAGCTGATGCTCCCCTTCCCGACATAGGAATCAGTCTTTTGAATGAACCGTCCAAGGTCCACCCCTTGGACTACCGCACCGAGCTCGTAGTTGGCGTTCGAGACGCCGTTCTTGGCAATGTAATACCGCGGGTCGTACAAGTTATCATACATCAGATCCTTGTAATCGAAATAGTTCTCACGGACACTCAGCGTGTAGAATATCGATTGGGAAAGAGTCTGGGTCCAATCAAACCCGTGAACAATTGAGACTCTGCGCGGTTCGTGCAAGCCATCAGGATTGAAGCGCCAGTCAAAGCTGTAGTTCTTGAACTGCGCCTGGTTGAAGATAATTTCATAGCTCAGCTGCGTATTTTCCGACGGCCGTGTGGCAAGTTTTCCCTGGCCGGACAGTTCGTGAAAATAGTTCATCGAAACGATCGCGCTGTCGCCGGTCGGATGGAAAATATTGTCGGCAGGGCGTGAGGTGTCGAAGGGGGTAAACCATCGTTGCCCGTACAGATAGCCGCCGTCGATATATCTCCGAAGGCTGACGAGAAACGTGGTCGACGGGAGTGGTGTTGGGCCGCTGAGACTGAGTTGATAGCTTTGGATGTTCGCAGGCCTGAACCTTGCAATGAACGGAAACCGACTATCGCTGCCCGTATACTGTCCCGAATAGACTTCCGCATTGTAATCAAAATGATCGGGCGATCCGCTCTTCAGGACTGCATTGACCACTCCACTCATTGCCTGCCCGTATTCCGCGTCGAATGTTCCGCTGATCACCTGCACTTCCTGGATGATTGATTTGTCGATACGGATGCTGGCGGAATTGTCATAAGGGTTATTGATGGAGACACCGTCGACCTGGTACTGGACTTCGCCAACCCGGCCTCCGCGAAAATGCCCGTCCACGACCCCAGCCTGAAGATTGACGATATCGCTGAGCTCCTGGACGGGAAGGACTCCAATGTCCTTTTCGTCCATAATATTGACCGCGCTGGTCTGCCGCGTGTCCACGACCGGTCGTTTCGCAATGACGACGACTTCCTGTCCCTGCACCGCCTCTTCCGACAACAATTCGTTTAATGTCGTCGTCTCGCCGGAACTGATTCTGACATCTTTCACCACCTTTGTCCCGTAGCCTATCGAACTGATTCGCACTTCATACGTCGCCGGGGGAATATTGAGAATCGTGAAGGCTCCGTTCACGTCCGTTGCACCGCCCAGATTCGTGCCCACAAGCAGGATGTTGACCCCGACAAGAGGCTCTTTCGTTTTCTCGTCGAAAATCGTTCCGTTGAGTTTTCCACGCGTATCCGCAAAGGACGAACTCGGAAGAAAGAGCAGAAAGAAGACAACGAGAAGAACAATCTGGATGCAGAACAACGTGGACAAGTTGACCCAGTCAAAGTGTCGCATGGGAGAGACTTTCGATGCTAAAAGCTCCGTGAATTAATGGGTGGGAAGGAGCGCATACTCTGCGCTCCTTCCGCACTCAATACCGAACAGGCCTAGATTACTTGACCAACATCATCTTGCCTGCATGCGTACCGATCACTTCGCCGCTTGCCATATCGAGCATCTGGACTCTGTAGAAATATGCTCCCGAAGCCAGCGAGCTTGCGTCGTACAAATACCCCTGGCGTCCCGCAGAAAGTCCGTAAAGTGTCCGCGAGGAGACAGCCCGACCGAGCATATCGTAGACCATGATCCTCACATTTGCCATTCGCGGCAGTGAG
>DATDNS010000339.1:0-5931 GCA_036518155.1 Bacteroidota bacterium | reverse complement strand
CCGAATCCCCTGGGACCCGGATCCGTGAGCTACAAGGTTACTGCCGTAAGCAAAGATCTCGTGGAAGGGAATGCGAGCAATATCGTTACGGTCACAGACAGCGTGAAGCCACGGCTAATCTACTTTCCGGCTCCTGTAGCTGCACCGGGTACAAACAATTGGGTGTACACCATAGGGTTCTCGGAACCTATGACGCAAGCCACTTCTGAAAATATCGGAAATTACACGATGTCGAGCTTCGGCGGTGTTTCATATACCATCAACTCCGCAACGTATGGGGGGTATGATGGGGTTCGATGGATCGTTTATTTGTACGTCACATCGACCAACACCCCGGTAGCCGGATATGCCCTGACGGCAACGGCTGCCATCGTGGACCTCGCGGGCAATAGTATGGATACGGCATTCAACAGTCATACATACTAGAAGTCTGCGCAGGCGTTCGGACGTGAACTGAAGATTGTTGCAGCCGGTTTTTCATCGCGAGCGAATCTTGTGCCAGCACAAGATTCGCTCGTTGAGTATTTGTCGGGCAAGACAGGGGTCCGTCGAGACAAACAGGAATCGCTCGGGACAATCATACAACGAACAACCGTGGAGGAACCTCGATGGCTGAGACACCTGCGCAGGGCAAGACATTGCAGTGGAAATGGGTGGCGATCAGTTTCCTGTCGTATGTTGTTTTTTATCTCATCCCCATCCTCGTCATCGGCGGCTTTCTCCCGTCGCGGCCCGTAAGCGACGGGGCGGAAATGTTCCTGTATACCTGGCTGTTCGCAGGAATCGTCATCATTGCTGCGGTTGCCGCCTACTTGTCCCCCGGAGTCACGATCGTGGAGCCTGCCGTAGCGGGTGCGGGGCTCATCGTGACTCTTTTTGCCGCACTCCTCATCTTCGTCTGGCCCAAGTGGTTTGTTTCCGTGGCGGCCGTTGGAATGGTCTTGACGATCATCGTCGTTTTCCTCTTGTCACTTCTTGGGGCCTGGCTCGGGGAACGAATTCAGTGGCACGGAAAATTCAAGGCCCTGCCTCCCCCGTAACCGGCTCCGGCCGGGATTCCGATAGTTCTTCCGTTGCGGTGAACAAGTAGACCACTTTCGTGCAAATTCATAACGTGAATTTTGCCGCCGTCTTTGAACCTTTCATCGACACGCGGAAGTTGTGAGTGAGTCGCAGCGATAGCCTTGCAGGAACATTCGGCTGATCCCCAGGCAACAACCATAGAAAACAAAACCCGGCACCACGGAAAGTACAAGACCATGAAACGAATAGATACGGCCGCCATAATTGTCTTCATCCTCTTTGGTATCCTGATCGTCCCGGCGCAGGATCGACCCCAACAGCGACGCGAGGTTCGTTTCAATCCACAGCAGGATAGCGTACGCTTCGCGCGGATGAACGGAGAGATCAATGAGAAATTGGAGGCCCTCAGAAAGAGCATCGGGGGACAGGAGGACAAACCCGCACCGGAAGTCTTCAAGAACATCCAGGTGTTCAAGGAATTGAAAGCAGGCCAGATACCGGGAATGATGGAAACGTGGTCACGTTCTCTCGGTACTTCCTGCCAGCATTGCCACATCGTCGATCAGTGGCAGAAAGACGACAAACCGGAAAAACAAATTGGGCGCGATATGCTGCAGATGCTCGGTGAAATCAATTCAAAGCAGCTCGCGAACATCAGGAACCTCGACAGCAAGGAGCCAACAATCTCGTGCTGGACGTGCCACCAGGGACGCATCAAACCTCCCAAGGCGCCCTGGGAAAGGCAATTCAGGCAGGAAGGCAAATTCTGACTGGCCGTAATAACGCCGGCAGGCGTATGTTCCACCTGCCGGATTTCTGACCCACACTCCAATCTGTCCGAACGAATTCTCTTTTCCCATCACTGACCGGTCGGTGTCGTTCTGATTCCCAGATTGTAAGCCATGAACGCGAGCACATCGGCCGCCTGGGCAATCCGCTTGTCGGTCGGCATGTAATTGTGACTTGTCTTTGTCTCGACGCGTATCAAGACAGGATTGGCGCAGCCCTGGTCGTGCTGCATTTCGGCGACAAACTTGTATGAATGGCTCGGTACGACCCGGTCGTCGTGGTCGGCGGTCGTGACGATGGTTGGTGGATAGCAGGTCCCCGCCTTGATGTTTTGCACAGGGGAGTACCTGATCAGGAATTGGAATTGGGTCGAGTCATCCGATGAGCCGTACTCGGGAACCCAACCCACACCCGCCGAAAACTTCTGATACCGCAGCATGTCCATCACACCCGCACCTGCATAGGCGGCTCCGTAGAGTTCCGGCCGTTGCGTCTCCACCGCCCCGACGAGAAGCCCGCCGTTGGAGTAACCTTCGATACCGAGTCTGGGTGTCGAGGTGTATTTCTCCTTGATCAGGTATTCCGCCGCCGCGATAAAATCATCGAAGACGTTCTGTTTCTTTTCCAGCATTCCTGCGTGATGCCACACCTCCCCGTATTCTCCACCGCCTCTGAGGTTCGGGACGGCATAGATTCCGCCCAATTCGAGCCAGGCGGGAAGAGAAGCGGAAAAACCGGGCGTGATACTGATATCGAAACCACCGTACGCATAGAGGCGGGTGGGATTATTGCCGTCCAGTTTGGTCCCCTTTTTCATCGTGATGAACATCGGAACACGCGTCCCGTCTTTGGAATTGTAGAAGACCTGGATCGTTTCGTACTTGTCCGGATTGAAATCGACGTGCGGTCGTTGAAACGGAGTGGCTGTTCGTGTCTTGAATTCATAATGGAAAACGGTCGTGGGATAGAGAAACGACGTGAACGCATAAAACAATTCGGGCGTATCGTTCCGACCGCTTAATCCTTGCACGCTTCCGATGCCGGGCAGTGTCAACTCCCCCGTACGCTTTCCGTCCAGCGAGTAGAGGTCGACTTCACTCTTCGCATCGACGAGATACCGGACGACGACGTTCCCTCCGGCAAGAAGCGATTGTTCGATGACGTTTTTGGCCTCAGGGACAACCGGTTTCCAATCCTTTACTCCGGGATTTCTTATGTCGAAGGATACAATGCGACGATTGGGGGCATCCAGCGACGTTTGCACAAACACCGTGGTTCCCACGCTTCCCAACAGATAATATTCCGCGTTGTCTTTCTCAAAGAGCGGGCTCACCGGAGAGGAGAGGTCCGGGTGTTTTGGATCTTTCAGGTCGACGTAGTAGACCTTGTTCTTGGATTCGGTCCCCTTGTTGAGGTAGATGAACAGATAGCGTCCGTCTTCTGTCACCCCTCCACCAACATACCATCCGGGATAATCTTTCAGGTCGTAAAAGAGTTTGTCTTCGCTCTGTGACGTGCCGAGCTTGTGATAGTAGAGCTGTTGTCCGACTGCTTCACTCGTCAGGGCTTCGCCCTTCTTCGGTTCGGGGAATCTTGAATAGAAAAAGCCCCGGCTGTCGTTCGTCCACGAAATGCCCGAGAATTTCACCCAGTGGACGGTATCGGCAAGATCGTTCGACGTTGTAAGGTCGCGGATGTGGTACTCCTCCCAATCGGCACCGCCTTGCGAGAGACCGTAACAGAGGTATTTGCCGTCCGGGGAAGGTTCATAACTCAGCAATGCGATCGAGCCGTCGGGAGAGAGGTTGTTCGGATCGAGAACCATGGTCGGCTCCGCCGTGAGCGAATTCTGAACATAGATCGGGCTCTGGTTTTGGAGTCCCGAATTCTTCGAATAGAAAAGTCTCCCCGAATACCGGCTCGGCACACCCACTTTTTCGTAGTTCCAGAGCTTTGTGATTCGCCTGGTCGTCCAGTCCCGGATCGGGATTCTTTCCATGTAGCCGAACGTTACCTTGTTCTCAGCTTCAACCCAGGATTCCACCTCTTTGCTGTTCTGGTCTTCCATCCAACGGTACGGGGCGCCGACCTTGACGCCAAAATAGTCATCGACGACGGTGTCCCTTGCAGTGACTGGATAGGTAAGTTGCCGCGCTTGAACGTCAACGACAAGCCAAATCAACAACATGCCAAGAACACAACGGTAGGTCTGATTCATCGATCCCTCTTCCTTTCTTATGCCGTGAAAATGATTGGTTGAGTGAAGCAACGGTGCATCGTATCGGGTGCTGAAACCCGCGATGCGATTCCCCGATCTGTTTGTTCGTCGAACGGAATAGAATAGAAAAAATCCCATTCCTTAGCAACTGTTCATTGATTCAATTACGGTGCAGTATATATCGGGAGGACGTGCAGGCCGCCTGGCTGGCCTCGTTAGTCTTTCTCCGCTTTGAGCGTCTGGTGGGTCTCATCGTGCTGTTCAACGGGTTCAAGGTGGGTTGTGAAGATGATCGGGACTCCCATCTTCGCTTTGATGGCCCCCTCAATTTCCGTGGCTTGCCAATGGGCAGATTCGATCGTCGTATCCTTCGGAAACAGAAGGTGCAAATCCACCCAAACAGAAGTGCCGGTGTTGCGGGAGCGAAACTGGTGATAATCGAGTCCCCGTCTGCTCGTTTCCTCGTTCAAAGCCCTTCTGAGATATTGTTCGAGTTTCGGGTCGCGTTCGTCCATCAGGCCTCCCACAGACTGGCGGATGAGTTTCCCGCCGGACCAAAGAATATTGAGCGCAACAAGAATTGCCAGAATCGGGTCAAAGGGAAGCCAACCGGTGATGATCACCAGAACCAGGCCGACGATCACTCCGAGGCTGGTCCACGAGTCCGTCAAAACGTGTTTCCCGTTCGCGACGAGGATGAGAGAGCCGTGTTTCTTTCCCTGCCAGACGAGGTAACCGCCAAGAATCGCATTGATCAACGTGGCGGCGGCTGTGAACAGTGTCCCCTCACCAAGATTCTCGATCTGCAGACCGTGCAGCCACTTGTTGATTGCCGCATAGATAATATAGACTGCCGCAAGGACAATCATCGCACCTTCAGTTCCGGCAGAAAAGAAACTGATCTTTTCGTGGCCGTACGGGTGGCTTTCGTCGGCCGGTCTCATGCTGAGCCAGAGACTGAATGCCGCGAAGCTTACGGCCACGACGTGGACGACCGATTCTGCGGCATCGGAGAGAATCGCTGCGGATCCGGTGATGAAATACGCGTACGATTTCCCGGCGAGCATGACAAAGCCAACGATCAGTGAGAGACGAATCGCGAATCGCTGCTTGCCCTGCGATTGCTCAAGATGTTCGAGAATTGCGTGATGCGAGGATTCGTTCATAGGACGGCATCAGTCGCGAAGGAATTGTTGCCCGGATTCTCTTCCTCAGTAATCTGTCCGCAGATACGATTTGGACACGAAAGGCGAAGAAGGATTTTCGCCGGAATGGCTGACCGTCAACATTGGAGCGGCAAACTCTGACACGGGATTCAGCCTGAATCAGTTTCTATTCCCCGATGCCTGCCGTGCGCGGTGTCTCTTGCCTAACCCCAGGCAGTGCCGGACCGGAAGAATACGACAACGATCCAGCCGAGGAGTAACGCTGCGATGATGAGGATGCGGATTTTCGCGTTCTTAGAAAGAGCCATAGAAACTTGAGAATCGATTGTTAACAGTCATTTGGTGCCAATTGCTTATGAAGATAGGGACAAATGTGAGGACAATCAACCTGTCCAATTCCGTTATGCCGGCTGTGTGTAACAGTGATCGATTGCGGTTGAGAATGCCGGAGGAAGAGGAACTTTCGAATTCGGGTGGCGTTAGAGGAAAATATGTCGTATCTATTCCGCATATTCGATGCCCAGTTTCACCTGATTGAAGGATTATTATGATATCTCCTCCGTTGAACACGCGGCCGTTCTTGCCTGGAGGATTGTTCCTGATGATCGTTTCGCTCGTGATTCTCTGGCACGCCAGTCCTCTAGCAGGATCTTCCGTTCCATCACACGCTCGCCTTCAGAACACCGTCCCCGAAAAGGTTGTGCCAGGCGTTATCATCATCAAATTGAAGAACGT
>DATDNS010000338.1:0-3313 GCA_036518155.1 Bacteroidota bacterium | reverse complement strand
TGACGCAGCCTATAATCTGGCGCGATGGCTTCTCAGGACCGACGACGATGCCGAGGATGTCGTGCAGGAAGCCTTTCTTCGTGCATTCAGGTTCTTCGACGGATTTCGGGGGGAGAACAGCCGATCGTGGATATTGACTATTGTGCGCAATTCCTGTTACACCTGGCTGCGACAGCATCGTCCGAACGACGTTGCGCGCGATCCGGACGAAGAGATACGGGACGAAGACCACGCATCCAATCCGGAACGAATCGTCGAGCGGCTGCAGGACGAGCAGATTCTATCGAAAGCACTGGAGAGACTACCGGCGGAATTCCGCGAAGCGATTATCCTGCGAGAGCTTGAGGGTTTCTCCTACAAGGAGATTGCCGAGCTGGCACATGTCCCCCTCGGAACGGTGATGTCCAGACTCGCACGGGCACGGAGACAGTTGCGCGAACTCATCACACAGGGGAAAGAGTGAGGACTTGACAATGGACTGCAAGGATGCGCGACAACTTTTGCACGCCTTTATCGACCGGGAGCTCGACCTCCTCAAATCCCTTGAAGTCGAAGAGCACCTCAAGGGTTGTTCCGCATGTCGCGCCTATTTCGAAGAATATTCTGTTCTCAAAACGTCGCTTCAGGCAGATTCGCTCTACCATCGCGCACCGGTGCGGCTGCAGCAATCGATTCGGAACAGCCTCGGATTGTCAACACGGATCTTACCACGATCGTTAACGCGCTCGTGGAAAACCTGGACGCTTGCCGCTTCATTTATCTTTGCGGTACTCGTAGTTTGGAGAGCAGGTGGAATTCAATTCGGACAAGCAAAGGAGGAGGCTGTTGCGCAGGAGGTACTGGACGCTCACATTCGGGCACTCATGACAAATCATCTGACTGATGTTCTCTCGACCGACAAGCACACTGTCAAGCCGTGGTTCGACGGGAAGATCGATTTTTCACCCGAGGTTCCAGATCTGAATCCCCAGGGATTCATTCTTGTTGGGGGGAGGATCGACTATCTTGACGCGAGACCGACCGCCGTTCTCGTCTACAAGCGCCGACTCCACGTGATCAACCTTTTTTCGTGCACAGCCACCGCATCGAATCCCGGGACCTTGCGGAGCGTTACGCGTCAGGGCTACCACGTTCTCTCGTGGACGAGTGCCGGGATGGATTATTGGGCCGTTTCCGATCTCGATGAAAAAGAATTGCGGGAGTTTGTGACGAACGTTTCACGACTATGAGACTCTGTTTGGTCCAGTTTTGAAGAGAGTCCTGCCGCCCTATTCATAGTGGTACGTTTGAGGCCAGACTTTGCTGACCGGACCGCGTGGATCCCGCGCGATATAGATGGGAACATTCCTTTCATAGTCCATGCAATACTCACACGAGGTTGTTCCCGCAACGATGACGCTCCGGAAAAATTCCTCCAGCGAACGTCTGGAAACCATGACGCCGATGTACGTACTCACCGAATCGGGGGGCGGACCCCAGAAATGATACGAGTTGTGCGTGCTGTATACCGCCGGGAGTCCATACTGTTTGCCATACAATTCCAGCGCCCCTGCCTGACCATAGCTTCCGGTGATAATGACACAGTTCTGCTTTACGTCCGGCGGCAGAGCGTTATAGATGTTGCCTACGCTGGCTGCAAGCTCCTTCCATCCAAACCTATCCGCAAACCATTGGGGAAGCTGGGAGGTTTTCCCTTTCTCAATCTTCATCGAAAAACCGATGGCGGACATATACCGCACGAGCATCGCCGGCGGAAGCAAGGGGACACATATCGGCGCATCGATGATCCCGCCTGCGACAAGCAGGCCCGCGAGCGCAAACGCGGGCCATCGTCGATGGAAGGCGGCAGCGTACCGTTCGATGACAACGCCTCCCGCGGCAAAGAGTACGGTGTAGACCGCCGCGATCCTATCAGGCCTGCTCGATTGACTGATCAGCATCGCGAGCAAAATAAGCACATAGGCCCAGCCGAACGCGCGATATTTCTTCCCCTCGTCGACGGTCAAGAAGAACAACAGCCCAAGGAAAACCAGTGGCAGCGTGGCGGGATTGATGATCGTCACCTGGCCGATGAGAACGCCGAGGGGACCGGTGGGGATGTTTTTCCGGATCATCGCGTTGCGATAGAATTCGAGGGAAGGAAATCCGTTGAGCAATTGCCAAACGATGTTTGGGAGGAGAAGGAAAAATGCAATCAGACATCCGTACGCGAACCAGCGATTCCAGAAATATCGTCTCGCAGGCGTGAACAACATTCCTGCTCCAAGGGTGAACGCGTAAAGAACCATCGTGTGTTTCATTTCAAGCCCCAATCCCATCAACAGACCGACGAGGAGCCAGAGCCTGGGATTCTCTTCCTGGATAATTCTGATGACGGTGTATGCAATCATCGTCCACAGGAGAAGTTCAAACGGATTCATGGAATAGAATCCGCCAACGATGAGGTAGACGGGGGCAATGAGGGCGCCAAGGGCCGCGAGTCCCTGGGCGGCGATTCCTCCCCCCAATCGGCGCGCGGTGAGACCCGTCATTAACACCGTGGCTCCACTGGCAAGTGCGGGGAGGAAGCGAAGCGCCGGGAGGGAATCTCCCAGGATCCATCGATTGAGGGCAAGGACTGCAACGGAAAGCGGAGGCTGGTCAACGTAACCGAACGCGAGATGTTTCGAGCAGGCAATGTAATAGAACTCGTCAATGAAATAGCCGTACTCGGTAAACGCACTGACGAACGTGTGCAGGACAAATGTGAACGAGGCAAGAGCGAAGAGAAGCGCAGTATCGTTCCTCAGACGGTGAGGGTTTTTCGCAAACACTGTGAGAAGTAACATTGGTTGTCGCGGTGACTACATCGTGACAGAGGGATAGGGTTCTTCAATATAAGAAGAATTCGCCCGGGTGAAAACGGTGCAGCAAATGTCTGCTTACAGATCCTCATTGATATCAGGACAAGTGGTTGCGAATCTGACTTTGTTCCAGAAGGTTGGGAGAGTCGATTTCGGTGACGAGGTAGTTACGAACATCATCATTCGGTGAGGGAGGCACTGGTACCCGGCGATTGGTTCTTCGCTGCTTCTTCGATCTTCGTCGTAAGAGAAGCCGGCAGTTTCACTCGAAGGATTTCCATCTCCTTTGGAAAGTGCCCCTTCTTGATTTCTTCCCTGATGACCCTGACCATCGAAGGGTCGGTGAAAATGATGAAACGTTTTGCCGGAGTATGCTCCAGCCAGAGGATTTTGAGAGCATCCGACCGGACTTTCATCAACGCCTCGGTATCGGCTTTTCCCTTTGAAGTGTAACCTGCGCTCGTACAAAT
>DATDNS010000337.1:0-2238 GCA_036518155.1 Bacteroidota bacterium | reverse complement strand
GCAGAATGGCTCCCGTCGTTGCATCCGACAGGAACAGGTTGCCTCCGGCGGTCCAGAGATGTCGTTTCAAATCGGGTCTTATCGTCATGGTTTTCACCCACGATGACCCGTCGTTCGTTGTCGTGCAAAGTTCTTTTCCTGTTGCAAGGTCCCAAAACTTCGCTGTGGATGCGTGTGCCGGAAAATCCCAGCCTCCAGCCCCAACGGTGAAACTTTTCCCATCGATCGCTATAGATTCGATTCCCAGTGTGGTTTTGATGGTTTTTGCCTGTCTGCCGGAAGCAATATCCCATACATTGATATAGCCATAGTCCTGCCCGACGAGGAGTTTTTTCCCGTCAGGACTTACAACGACAGCCGAAACCCTTTGAGTAATTCCGCCGAAGTGGGCCAGCGCCTTCCCCGATGCAAGGTCCCATAATCCGGGAGACTTGCTGTCGTCTGCCGTCAGAGCACGGGTATATCCCGCATCAGGGCTGAACGCAACGGTGCGGACCCACCCTTCGAGTCCGGCGATCCTTTTTACTTCCGCTCCGGCTGCGATATTCCAGAGGCTGATTTCCTCGACGCTACCAAAAAGCGCGTATTTGCCGTCCGGACTTATCGCGATCGAGGATGTCCCTTCGGTCTCGAAGGATTTTATCTCCCTGCCCGAGGCAACATCCCACATCCTGACACGATCCTCAAAATCGCCGGAGAGAATGAATTTTCCGTCCGGACTCATTGCCAGCGTTTCAACCCATCCGCGGGCGTGATTGAACTGTCGTATGATCCTTCCGGTTGCAATTTCCCATGCCGTGATTGCGTTCCCCGCACTTTTCGCTCTGACTTGCTGCGACTCGTAAACAGTGCCATCCGGGTTGAGCGAGTCGACCGTTGTCACAATGTTATCCCTGCTCCCGCATACCACATACCGCCCATCCGGACTGACGACGATTGCCCGGATCCCGGACGTATTCCCGATAAACCTCCGGATTTCTTTGCCGGACGCAATATCCCAAAGCTTGACAGTGGTATCACCCCCCGACAAAATATACTTTCCGTCCGGCGAGAACGCCACGCACGTTGTTCCTTCAATTTCAGGGTGCCCGCCGAACGTCTTTTCAATTTGTCCGGTTGAGAGATTCCAGAGCTTCAGGTTGTTTCTGTATTCTTCATCGCCCGAAACGACATACCTTCCGTCGGGGCTGATCGCCATTGAGGTAATTCTTCTCGTTGGTCCGTTTAACGTCCGGAATTCTTTTCCGCTCGCAATCTCCCATACTTTTATGGTATTGTCGGTACTTCCCGAGAGCAGGTACTTTCCGTCAGGGCTGAAGAGTGCACAGGTAAGACTCTTCGTGTGCCCCATCTGGACGAAGATCTCAGGCTTATCGCCCGACTCCGCAATTTCTGTTATCGTCAGTACGAGACACGCCACGCAAATCCACGCCAAATTCTTATTCATATTCATACGTTCATCCTCAATTTTCAGCATGATTGCCGAAGTGTTGGATTCGATCATTCAGACTTCTTACTCCTTGTCGTGGTTTGTCCAAAGGACTCCTTGGGAGGTTCATCAAACCTCTCCTCGTGCGGGTTTCATAAATGAAACCCTTACGAGAGATTCTATGTACCCCGCGCGGAACGCAATCTCACTTTACCCCAAGCGGAAAATCCTGACCGCGGGCATAACTGTTTGGATATTGTGCAGTACCGCGATACTTCTTGGTAAGTTCCGGCACACGATCGTTCAAATACGCTTCCAGTTCCTTCACGGTGATCTTCCCGTCCCTGGGATTTCCTCCGTCCGCTTCGCCGTTGAGTCCCTGCAACAATGCGTAGGTAAAGACACCGTGTGCGAGGGAGGAAAATTCGGTAGCAAATTGCTCAGTACTGGTGGAGGCGAGCACGACCGTTCCGGCACTCCGCGCAAGCTGCATAATGGCCCGTTCCTCCGAAGCGCCACGCGTCGCGAAGCTCTCGATTGCACCGCCGGACTGGCAAGCATCCAGAACAACGAGCTGTTTTTGTGCCCTGATCGCTGTGCAGAACGTCTTGAGCTGTGCTGCGGATATTGCCTTCGATGCAAGCATTGCATCATCACCGTAGAGCTGTGTCACGTCCGTGGGCACGAGGAAGAAGTCGGACGGCACAGAGGCGCTTCCTTCGCTCATCACACCGTGTCCCGCATAGTAGAAGACGAATGCATCCTGGGGTTTCGCGTCTCTGGCTATCGTTTTGAAAATCGCTTCGACT
>DATDNS010000336.1:0-2999 GCA_036518155.1 Bacteroidota bacterium | reverse complement strand
AAATCTATTCGTCGATGGATGACTATATGAGTCTTCAACGATCCGTCTCGTTCTACAAACCCTGGACACCAATGCTCGAGCGTTATCTCCAGGAGGATGTTGAAGTTCTCGCAAACGGCTCTGTGCGGTCGAAATCTTCAGTGGAAGCATTGGAGCGGGACCTGGACCTTCATTTCTACTACTCCATGTGTCTTCACTTTCCCAACCTCCGCTGTCCGACGATGTTCCTGAGACCGCAACAAGGACTTCTCGGAGCAACCGGACACGTGTACACCGACGTGGAGGCAACAAATATCGTGAGGAACATACCAAATTGCCGGCGGGCAAATGTTCAGGCAGGAAATCACTATACGATGCTCCTTCAGGACAATCCCCCTGTCCTTCCATTCATCGAAGAATTTCTGGATCAAGTCCTGAAGCGACCGGCCGTGGAGCGCCTGCTATGAAATACGCCCGTTTCGCTGTTGGTAGTGCGATTTATCATGGCATCGTTCGGGAGGACGGTATTTTGCAGACCAAGGACGGGGCCGAATTCCAGGCACGGGACGTCACCTGGTTGCCGCCTGTGGTGCCTTCCAAAGCGGTCGGGCTGGCATTGAACTACGCGGATCACGCAGACGAACTGCAGATGAAGTCACCCGAGGATCCGGCTTTGTTTTTCAAACCACCGAGCTCCCTTGTTGGTCACGGCGCTCAGGTGATCTATCCGACGGGTGTGGAGTATATGCACTATGAAGTCGAGCTCGTCGTCGTCATCGGTCAGCGTTGCCGTCACGTCAAGGCGGAGCAATCCGACCAATACATCCGTGGGTACACGATTGGCAATGATGTGACAGTCCGGGATTTTGTCAAGAATTTCTATCGTCCGCCCGTCAGGGCAAAAGGATACGATACATTTGGTCCCCTGGGCCCGTACATCGTTTCCGCCGATGAAGTCGGCGATCCGGCAAATCTCAATCTCCGGGCCAGTGTGAACGGTGAGGTGCGCCAACAGGGAAATACTTCTCAGCTTCTGCGCCCCGTCCCGGAATTGATCGAGTACATTTCAATGATTATGACGCTGGAAGCCGGAGACCTCATCTGGACAGGAACACCGAAGGGTATCTCCCACGTGCATCCGGGCGATACCATGCGACTCGAAATCGACGGACTCGGCATTCTGGAGAATCCGGTCGTCTCCGAAGATGTTCTGCCGGACGTCGGCGCGGTGCCGGGGAAAAAATATCCTGCGAGGGTATAACGATGCTGCGAAAGGTTGTTTAGCCATGATCATGCACTATATCGACAACAAGTTCCAGCCGTCTGCCGACGGGAAAACGTTCGAAACGTTCGACCCGACGACGAATCGCCCCATTGAAAAGATAGCATCGGGATCGGCTGCGGAAATCGACCAGGCTGTCAAGGCGGCACGAAGGGCATTTGACAGTGGACCTTGGCCCCGCATGACTCCCCAGGAGCGCGGCAAATACCTCCGCCGAATCGGCGAGTTGATAGAAACGCATGCCGACGAAATTGCCGAAGTTGAGATCAGCGACACAGGGATTCCTTCGAGCCAAATCAAGAAAGGCGCTATTCCCCGCGCAGCCGACAACTTCTCCTTCTTCGCCGAAATGGCCACAAAAATCACGGGAGAAGTTTTCCCCGTCGATGGAAAGTTTATGAACTATACGGTCAGGCATCCTGTCGGAGTCGCCGGACTGATTACGCCGTGGAACACTCCGTTCATGCTCGAAACGTGGAAGGTTGCGCCCTGCCTTGCGGCAGGAAACACGTGCGTCCTCAAACCGGCCGAATGGTCCCCCCTGTCGGCGGACAAGCTTGCGCACATCGTCCGCGAAGCAGACTTGCCGCCGGGTGTTTTCAACCTCGTTCACGGCATGGGTGAAACAGCGGGCGCGGCTCTTGTCGCACATCCCCAGGTCCAGCTCATTTCGTTTACCGGGGAAACATCCACAGGAAAAGAAATCATCAGAAATGGAGCGGCGTCGCTGAAACGCTTTTCGATGGAGCTCGGGGGCAAATCGCCGAACATCATCTTCGAGGACGCAAACCTCGATCGGGCGCTCGATGCGGCGATCTACCAGGTTTATTCTCTCAACGGCGAACGGTGTACAGCAGGATCACGGCTGCTCGTTCATAAGAACATTTACAAAGACTTCGTCGCGAACCTGGAGAAGCGCGTCCGCAATATTCGTGTCGGCGATCCGCACGATGCGCGCACGGAGGTAGGACCGCTGATTCATCCCGACCACTGGGAACGTGTCCGGTCGTACATGGACGTTGCCCGCGGCGAAGGTGCCACGATCGTCGTGGGGGGTGATCGACCTGCGGAATGGAACAACGGTAATTTCTTCGAGCCGACACTCATCACGGGTGTGCGGAATGAAATGCGGATTGCGCAAGAAGAAATATTCGGCCCGGTGCTTGTGGTCATCCCGTTCAACAACGATGACGAAGCTCTCAGGATTGCCAATGATATCCCGTACGGCCTTGCTGCCTACATCTGGACAGATGATCTCACACGGGGGCATCGGATAGCCCAGGGGATCGAATCAGGATTGGTGTGGATCAATTCGCACAATATCCGCGACCTCCGCACTCCGTTCGGGGGCACCAAGGCGAGCGGCATCGGTCGGGAAGGCGGCCACCACAGTTTCGATTTCTACACGGAACTGACGACAATCCACGTTGCCATGGGCAATCATCCGATTCCCAAAATGGGTTAGGCACGGGTCCCACCAACCACAAAGATTTTGAATCAGGAGGATAATGTATGACCGTGAAGCATCCTTCAACCGCAACTGCGAAGACTAACCGGACGGCGCGTTCGGACGGCCGGGCTACGGGAAACGGCGCGCGACGTGGCGCCCAGTTACTTCAGAAGCTGAAAGACAATCCGCCGGAAGTATGGTATGCCGGTGAAAAGGTGAACGATGTGACATCTCATCCCGCCTTCAGGAACGGCATTCATAGTCTTGCCGCTCTTTATGATTTACAGT
>DATDNS010000335.1:0-4221 GCA_036518155.1 Bacteroidota bacterium | reverse complement strand
CTGCCATTGTAGGGAATCTTGCCGTTGAGACAAATGATTGAGGTTCGTTGAAATCCCGTCGGAATGCTTCCGTCGAGGTACTGCTTCCTGGCGATATGGATTTCATCGACGACGTCGCATCCGTACATCATCCCGATTCCGAGGGCAATATCAAGAGCTTCGTCGTTGATCTGAAATGGGGGAGTATCGTCCATCTCGTATGTGCAGACCGTGTCGCGATGGATTCTGTAAATGATTTCTTTTTTGGTCTTGAACTCCATCAACGCTGTTCCGTCGTATTCGCCGAGCTCGGAGAGTGTCGGCCGCATATGACGCAGGATCTCCGCATCGTATTGGTCGCTATACTTTCCGGCAGGACACCGGCAGAACAACTTCTTTGCTGTCAGCAATTGCTGGTGGATTTCAAGGCCTGATTTGAAGCCGACCGATACATAATCGGCATCGGACATTTCGTGAAAGGGTTTGAACCGGAAATCCAGCATACGTGGAGATTAGGGACGTCGAAACGGGGGAAGTAGATGCAGAGTTGACTTGTTCATCGGATTCGATACGATTGACCAAAGACTCTTCGGTTTTTCGCCGTTGAGTTCTCTGTGTTATACTACTCACTTTTTCTTCAGATTGCAACGCGTGAAAAGTCATTGCCACATCGAAGTGTTTTTGACGTAAATGGATACAAACTTTTGCCTACAGTGTAAACGTCTGTTCTTCTTTGCAGAATTTGCTCCTGGTTCCGCCGCAGCCATTCCTGCACAAGAATGTAGTGTTCTTTTTCGCGCGCCCGAATAGCACCGAAATCTTGCCAATATCAAGCGTTCAACGATGGAGCGATGCACACGATTAGCAGATACGTCAGAATGTGATGCGCAATCGAAAGAAATTTGCGATATTGTACCCATACATTCTAACAGATTTCTATCCGAAGGCGAATATTGCCATGAAAAAATCATTCACAGTATTCTTCATTACTATTTGTGTTCAGCTGTTCATCAGCTGTGCTAAAAATAATCCGACTTCGCCAAGCGATACGAGCGGTCGAATTTCCGTCAATAACAACGAGCAGGATCTAAATCTCCGGGTGATCGTGAAGAATGATTCGGTGACCGTCGATTCTGTTTCAGGATTGAGGAAAGGAAGTCAGACACAGGCGTTTTCGATGACGCTCGTCGCAGAAATCTCTCCGCCTGTGGTAAATGGCCAGTCGCTGCAAGCCACGTCTGTTTCACTCAGCGGACAGTTTGGCTATATCGGCTACAACCTCCGGGGCAACACGTACGCCGGCGGTGTAGACATTGTTCAGTTAAAAGGAACCAAGAGCGCAACGATTCGTTCGGAAGCAACATTCAATGATACAAAGGTGAGTTCGGTTTCCTTTGACAACAATACAGGCAATCTCTACCTTGCCGAAGCGTGCGGTAATCCTGTGTTTGGTTCTCCGGCGGTTGCCGAAGTCATGAAAACAAGCGGCAACAAACTCAGCGCCACGGGCGGTGTCCAATCCGTTCTGACGAGCTTCGTCGCTACCTCCATTGCCGTCGGGAGCGGGAAGATTTTTGCAACGACCGGGAACACGGGGGGTCTCTACACACTGACAACAGACAGTCTCAAGAGTCAGTCGTTCAGCCCCATTACAGATGCGCGGTGGGTCGATTTTGATGCGAACTACATTGCTGTGGTCCAGGGGGGCGGTCATCTCACTGTTTTCAACGCCGTTACGGGTAACCTGATCAATACCTTTACATTCACTGGAACGAGTATCCCGGAATCCAAATCAACAGTGCGGATAATCGGCGGGAAGGCCCTTATTGCGGCGGGAGACGGCGGAGTGAAACTCATGAATCTCGCCACGGGCACGATTGTGGGATCGATACCGAGGACGATTGTCGCAGGCCTTGATTCCTCGCTCAGCGTAACAAATGCGGTCGATGGATCTGGACAATATATTTATATATCCAATGGTGAAGCTGGCGTCTATGTCGCCCACGCTTCACAGGCGCTCGAGAACCCTTCCGGCGACACTCCGATAGCCCTGACTGTCCTGGGAAAACTGCAATTCGCGAGCCTCCAGTCCGTTAATCACGTAGCCTTCGACGGATCCACATTGGTCATTGCATCCGGACTTGGAGGGGTGAAGGTGGTAAATGTAACCTTCTAGTCAACGGCAATCTCAACAGTGTCAAATTACCTTAAAGCCGTCTTCCAGGACGGCTTTTTTGTTCGTATCCGTTAAGGGGGGAAGATTTGAAGAATGCGCTACCCCGATGAGCAACGCGTTGCCGCGTGACGGACGCGGAGGCAGGCTTGGAATCATTCGTGTGATTGCGGGCGTCGGTAGTTGTGGCACGAAAGACTCCCAATGTGTCGAACAAGACTTTAGTGAATTTCGAGCAGCCAACCTTTTCCAGGTGGCACGGATATTTTCTCACCGAGTTTGAACGATCGCGATTCCTGGAAATTCTTCACCGCCGGAGCTTCGATTATTACCCTGGTTGTGTCAAGGCCGAGCGATTTCCAGTCAATGGAAAGAGAACAGGTCGTGGTATCGCTCGCCCAACTTGCAAGAGAAATGAGCGACCGGCCCTCTTTCACGTAGGCTGTTGCCAAGATAGCGGGGTTATCAGTCTTGACAGGACATTTTTCAGACCAATACCCATACATTCTTGTTCCCTTCATTCCAAATTCGTCCCACAATTTCCAAATTGGCGTCGGATCTCCGGACCAGGGCAAACGGTTTGTCATCCCATAGACCATCCCGCGCCACGGGTTGCCCCCTTTCTCCAGCATTTCGCCCATCAATCCAAAGGGTATCCCTGAAATTTCCGTGAGCCAATAGTCCGGCTTCGAATCGTAGTCGAAGTACTCACCGAACCAGAGTCGATCGATGTACGGAAAATGCTCCATATAGAGCAGGGCGCTGTTCACATAGCCATCCCGCGGGTTAAATTGATTGGCCGAATGAAGGTCGATGAGGGCTCCCGGCCGATTCCTGTCGAGCACTTTTCTCACCCGTTTCATCGTCGTCCGGTCGAACGCGACATCGTCGATGTAGATCCCGTCGATACCGACATTCTCCGCCAGCCAGTTCAGCCCTTCGACGTAATAATTATGCCATCGCGAGACACCGCTGTTGATCACGGCAGCGTCTTTTAACTCCGGCACAAACCATGCGGCAATATAGTTCGTGTCCAGGTGCTCCTGAAGCCAGGAGAAACCGCCGCCCGGACCGTGAGACAGAACTTCGTCGCCAAGGCTTCTCAGGGTGAACAATTCCGGGGCGTGGTCCGAAAGCTCGCGAACGGTATAATAGATTTTCACCTTCATCCCCAGAGCGTGTGCTGAGTCGACATACGCTTTCATCTCTTTCGGACGGAGGAAGGGATAATTAAGGTAGGGGTTGATCTCTGTGGCGTGATGCACATTGATGGTGTTCGCGCCAATTGCGGCAATTGCCCTGACGTTTTCGTACTTATGGTAATATCTCGTGGACCACTGGGCATCGGTACTCATGAGCTTGAATGGCGTAAGGAGGAGCGACCAAAAGAAGTGCAGTTTCTCTCCCGCTTTAATTTTCCGGGGTCCGCTGTAGGATCGCAGGATCAGTTTCGATGTATCTTCCGAATCGAAATGAAATCCGCCGTTGCCGGCATTGTACCACGACGGAGGCAGATTGAGCGGTTTCGATTGATAGAAATTAGTGTTGAGCGGTCTTACATAGTTCTCATCACGGAGACTGCATTGCAGACCCGCGTTGACATCGCCCACCCAGAATGCGTCCTGATTGCGTTTCACGTCCCATTTCCACGAAAGGCTGTCCGGACGAAATCCACCCTTCAGTCCCATACCCATCCAGTATTTCGCCACGTCCTTTGCAAGAGGAATCTCCAGCCTGATATCCTTTACCGTGAAGTTTTCCTTCGCCGTCATTGTGACCTGAAAATCCATGTAGCCGTCGAATTCCATGGTCGCATCGAGCGAAACATTGATCGGGCCGGCAGTGCTTTTTGACCTCCACGCCATCGCCCCTTCGGTGTTCTTTGTGAATTGAAATCCACCGCCTTTCCATTGTTCCTCGATTCCCGTGGAGTTTTCAACCACCATGTGCACGGGCGCGGCAAGCACTTCTCTCCCCTTTTCCACAAGAGCGGTATTCTCGTCCGAAAAATGACTGACGATACTCTGCGGAAAGCCGGAGGGAGAAAGCGTTACGGTTCGGCCAAGACA
>DATDNS010000334.1:0-4732 GCA_036518155.1 Bacteroidota bacterium | reverse complement strand
GCCAAATTCGCGGCAGTTGTCTTCGAGTTGTCCGATTTGTCTGGCAGCAAGCTTGTCACCGTTCTGCAGGTTCGGACTCTTCGTCGGGATACTGTGGTCGACCGTCGCGAACGAGTTCTCGCGGCGGCGCACGCTGAGGTTTCGCGCCCGGAGACCTGCGAACGCCTGCGGCGACGTGACCTCGTGCAACAGATGGAGGTCAACGTAGAGGATCGCCGGATGTTCGGGTTCCTGCGCAACAACGTGCGCGTTCCAGACTTTTTCAAAGAGAGTGAGCGGTTTCGTCATACACGTTTCGTCCAGTTGTTTCGTGCCTCCCTCAGCGATCTATACTTCAACCGATTGTTCTTTGACGACAGCCTGCAGTTCCTGCCGCCGTTTTTTTGCCATCATCGCACGATTCAGCGCTTCCAGATAAGCCTTCGCACTTCCGGTGATGACATCGGTACTGACAGCGCGACCGTTAAAATGAACACCGTCGAAATCGACGCGGACGAACACTTCGCCGATGGCGTCGTGCCCGAACGTTACGGATTTGATCGAGTACTCCGTCAGCTTTCCCGTCATGCCGGTGATGCGTTCGATGGCTTTGTACGCGGCATCGACAGGACCGTCCCCCGTGGCGGAATCGACGAATCGCTTCTCCTTCTGGCGAATCTCCACGGTTGCCGTCGGACGCAGGTTGGTTCCGCTGAAGACCTGGATATTTTCGAGCTGGTAGACTTCATCCTCGGAGAGACCTCGGTCTTCAAGAATGGCGATCAGATCATCGTCGAGGATGTCTTTTTTCTGGTCCGCGATGGTGCAAAACGTACGGTATGCCTGTTCCAACTCGTCGGCTGTCAGGTCATAGCCGAGCTCAGCATAGCGCTGTTTCAACGCGTGCCTCCCCGAATGTTTTCCAAGAACCAGTGTGCTATGTTTGATACCGACGGATTGCGGTGTCATGATTTCGTACGTGATACGGCTTTTGAGCATGCCGTCCTGGTGAATCCCTGCCTCGTGCGCGAACGCATTGGCTCCAACGATGGCCTTGTTGCGTTGGACCATCATCCCCGTGAGGGTGCTGAGAAGTCTGCTCGTCTTATAGATCTCCTCCGTTTGTACATTCGTATCGACTCCGAGCGTTTGCTTTCGGGTTCTCAGTGCCATCACAAGCTCCTCCAACGCTGCATTGCCGGCTCGTTCCCCTATGCCGTTGATCGTGCATTCCACCTGGCGGGCTCCATTCCTTATTGCTGCAATAGAGTTTGCCACGGCAAGTCCGAAATCGTTATGGCAATGCGCGCTCAGGAACACGTTCTGAATCCCGGAAACTTTCTCGCGCACCACCCGAAACATTGCGCCGTATTCTTCAGGCACTGCATAGCCGACTGTGTCGGGCAGGTTGATGATCGTCGCGCCGGCGTCAATCGCCGCTGAGACAATTTCCACCAGGAAATCGATATTGCTGCGGGAAGCGTCTTCACAGGAGAACTCCACTTCGTCGCAGAACGACCGTGCCAGTTTCACGGCGGCAACCGCATCGCCCAGTGCCTGCTCGCGGCTCTTCTTCAACTTGTGCTCCAAATGAATATCGGAGGTGGCGATGAAGGTGTGCAGACGCGGCTTCTTCGCATACTGGATGGCCTCCCAGGCACGTTCGATGTCTGTGGTCGTCGTGCGGCATAACGCTGCAACGGTGCACCGCTCGATCGACCGTGCCACGATATGAACAGCTTCAAAGTCGCCGACAGAGGCGATGGGGAAACCCGCTTCGATGACGTCCACCTGGAGTTGTTCCAGTTGACGCGCCATCCGTACTTTTTCCTCGGTATTGAGGCTGCACCCCGGAGATTGTTCTCCGTCGCGGAGTGTGGTGTCAAACACGTATACCCGTTCTTCCATCGTCGTCACTTCTCCTTTTGTGGTTGACTGAAAAATTGAACATCCCTCATCGTATGCACACTCGTCATTTTCACGACGCTGCAGCCTTCTCGGTCACCGGTTCTGGTTGGATTTGTTGTGTTTCAAAAATCGACGGCTGTCCCTTTGGCGTGATTTTCCAGAACATCGATTGATACTCCGCCCAATTCATCAAGACTTTTTGCGCACGGCTACTGTTTGTCGCCTCCAAATAGCGATAGACGATCGATTGGAGAAGCCGGATCTCTTCCGTTCCATCGAGCCGGCGAGCGTCAACAAGTTCCGGGTTACAACGCTGTTGAAAGTCGCCGAGCAGGTCAAGGACATATGCACTTCCCCCGGTCATACCTGCCGCAAAATTCCTCCCGACAGTCCCGAGGACGATCACAGTACCGTTTGTCATATATTCGCAGCCGTGGTCGCCGACGCCTTCCACGACGGCAAGCGCTCCGCTGTTGCGGACGGCAAACCGCTCCCCTGCACGGCCCGCCGCAAACAGCGTTCCGCCTGTTGCACCGTAGAGGACGGTGTTTCCCATAATAACGTCGGAGGACGAATTGGCGCGCTGTCGCGGGGGTGCAACGACGATCATTCCTCCACTCATTCCTTTGCCTACATAGTCGTTCGCCTCGCCTGACAAGACTATTTTGATCCCTTCAACAAGGAAGGCGCCAAAACTCTGTCCCGCGCTCCCTTCAAAATTCAGTTGCACCGTGTTCGGCCGCAGCCCGTGATCGCCGTAGAGAAATGCAATCTCGCCGGAAAGTTTCGCGCCCACGGAACGATTCGTATTGCGAATCTTGTAGCTGCGTGCGACCGGCGTCCGGTCAGTCAGTGCATCTTTGACATCCTGCAGAATCGTATCGTCGAGGGGCCGGTCGGGTTTGTCGTTCCTGTACCAAACGCGCAGTCGCTGATCCCGCTCATAGTCCCTGCGCGCAAGAATTCCGCTCAGGTCGACTTTGTTCGCCTTTGGGTGATCGGTGATCGTCCGCTGTCTGAGGAGATCCGTTCTGCCCACAACTTCGTTCAACGATCGGAAGCCGAGCTCTGCGAGAATCTGTCGCACGTCTTCCGCAACCGCATCGAGATACCGTATCAACATTTCGGGTTTGGCATCGATACGTGCCCGGAGTCTTTCATCCTGCGTCGCTATCCCCACGGGACAGGTATTGAGATGACATTGACGGACGTACCGGCAGCCCAGGGCAATCAGTGCAGCTGTACCAAAGTTGAATTCCTCCGCTCCAAGCATCGCCGCGATAACAACATCCCTTCCGGTTTTGAGTCCACCGTCCGTACGCAGTGTCACGCGCTCACGGAGCCCGTTCATGACGAGCACCTGCTGCGCTTCCGCGATGCCAAGTTCCCACGGTGCACCGGCATTTTTCACGGAGCTCAGAGGTGAGGCTCCCGTTCCGCCGTCGTGACCGCTGATGAGAATGACATCGGCATATGCCTTCGCGACGCCTGCTGCAATCGTACCGATGCCCGCTTCGGATACCAGTTTCACGCAGACCCGTGCCCGAGGGTTGACATGTTTGAGGTCGTACACCAATTGCGCAAGATCCTCGATACTGTAGACATCGTGATGCGGAGGTGGAGAGATCAAGGCGACGCCCGGTACGGCTTTTCGAAGCCGCGCGATGAGGGGCGAGACTTTGTTCGAAGGAATCTGGCCGCCTTCTCCCGGTTTCGACCCTTGTGCCATTTTAATCTCAAGCTCTTTCGCGCTGGAAAGATACTCCGCGGTGACGCCAAACCTTGCCGAGGCGACCTGTTTGATGGCGCTGTTGGCCCACTGACCGTTCGGCATCTGGCGGAACCGTTTTGGATCTTCCCCCCCTTCTCCACTGTTGCTCTTTCCTCCGATGCGGTTCATCGCAATGGCGATCATCTCGTGGATTTCCGGCGACAGTGCGCCGAGCGACATCGCTGCCGTCGTAAATCGCTTCCGGATTTCCTCGATCGGCTCGACTTCTGCAGAAGGTATCGAAGAACGGAGTCTTTTGAATTCCAGTAAATCCTTGATGCTGATGGGCGTCGTCGATCCAATTGCTTCTTTCAGATGATCATAATCTTCCTTGTTGCCCGATACACGCAGACGCTGCATCGCCCGGAGTGCGTCCGGTGACCACGCCCGACGTTCTCCGTTCTTTCTGAATCGATACAATCCTTCGTCTTTCAGCTCCGCAACAGTACTGTTGAACGCACGGGCATGACGCTCAAGGGCTTCCCTTGCGATATCGCGCAAGCCCAGTCCACCGATCCGCGTTGGTGTTCCGGTGAAATGACGGTCGACCACCTCCGGGGCAATCCCGATGGCCTCAAATATTTGCGCGCCCCGGTATGAACCCAGGAGCGAGATGCCCATTTTCGACATCACCTTGAGAATTCCGAGCTCGACGGCCGATCGATAATTGATGCACGCCTGGTCGACAGTAAGTTCACTGCCATTCGTCGGAGTGACCATCGAACGAATCGTGTCGAACGCGAGATAGGGATTGACCGCATTCGCTCCGTAGCCGATGAGCGTGGCAAAATGATGAATATCACGCGGTTCGCCTGTCTCGGCCACGACGCTCAGACGGAGACGCTTGTTCTCCCTGAGGAGATGATTATGGACTGCCCCGACGGCCAGAAGAATCGGGATCGGCACATGCTGACGGTCTGCTCCCCGGTCGCTCAGGACGACAAGGAATTTTCCCTCATCGGCAGCGCGTGATGTGGCTGCGCAGAGTTCTTCGAGAGCCCTTTGCATCCCCTCCTCTCCTTCGTCGACCCGAAACCATGCCGGAAGCCGGATCGATTGAAAGGAAGGGTCTTC